>JBEGQK010000209.1:0-5826 GCA_041180985.1 Actinomycetota bacterium | reverse complement strand
CGCGCCAGTTCTTCAACCGCGGGGCGCGACTCGTGTTCTCGAACGGCGTGCTGTTCCTGGCGGGTGTGGCGGCGCTGCTGATCGTCGCGTTCAACGGCGACATCTCGAAACTCATCCCGCTGTACGCGTTCGGCGTGTTCACGGGATTCACGCTCAGCCAGTCGGGAATGGTCCGCCACCACCTGAAGGAGAGGGAACCCAACTGGCGCGTGAACATGGTGGTCAACGGGATCGGCGCCACGTGCACCGGTGTCATCGCCATCATCGTCGTCGTCTCGAAGTTCACCGAAGGTGCGTGGATCCCCGCGTTCCTCATCCCGATCATGGTGTTCGCGTTCAAGTCGGTCGGCCGCCACTACGAGCGCAGCCGTGCGTCCGTGCACGTCGAGCCGGGATACTGGCCCCGCCGCGAGACCCACACGATGATCGTGCTGGTCGGCGGCATCAACAAGGGCGTCCTCCACGGCATCCAGTACGCGAAGAGCCTGAACCCCGACCGCATCAAGGCGGTCACGGTCGCCAGTGACGACGAGGACCGTCAGCGGATCGAGCAGCAATGGGCAGAGTTCAACGTGCCGATCGAGCTTGACGTGGTGTTCTCGCCGTTCCGTGAGCTCACCCGTCCGGTCATGCGCTACCTGAACGACCTGGATGCCGAGCATGCCGACGACATCATCACGGTGGTCATCCCCGAGTTCGTCACGTCGTGGCGCACCCAGTGGCTGCACAACGGCAGCGCTTTCGCCCTGAAGGCACGACTTCTCCATCGCCCGCACACTGCCGTGGTGTCGGTGCCGATCCACATGCACGGCATGACAGTTGAGGAAGTGTGATGGCACAGAATTTCATCGTCGTCGGGTGCGGGCGCGTCGGGTCGACCGTCGCGAAGCGCCTCGACTCCATGGGTCACGACGTCGTCGTGATCGACCGCAAGAAGGACGCGTTCCGCAGGCTGGGCGACGACTTCAAGGGCCGCACGCTGACCGGCGTCGGGTTCGACCGTGACCTGCTGCTGTCCGCCGGCATCACCGGCGAGAGCGCCGTCATGGCCGTCACCTCCGGTGACAACTCGAACATCCTCATCGCGCGGGTGGCGCGCGAGATGTTCGGTGCCGAGAAGGTCGTCGCCCGCATCACCGACCCCCGTCGCGCCGCTATCTACGAGCGCCTCGGCATCCAGACGGTGGCGACCGTGTCGTGGGCCAGCAAGCGCGTCTTCCAGATGATCCTGCCGCAGAACGGTGAGGTCGAGTGGATCGACCCCACCGCGCAGTACAGCCTGGTCGAGCGACGTGTCCCCGCCGCGCTCGCCGGGACCCGCGTGGACGCCACCGGCGCGCACGCGGCACTGCTGGTGCGCAACGGCCAGGCGTCCATCCCGGAGGGCTCGGTGCTCCTGCAGGAGGGCGACAACGTCCACCTCCTCGCAACGACGGCGGAGATCGCCGCGTTCGATGCGCTCGCGGCCGGACAGAAGGGTGGCCACTGATGAAGATCGTCATTGCAGGAGCCGGCAGCGTCGGTTCGTACATGGCAGAGGAGCTCGCGAAGCTCGGCCACGGGATCGTCCTCCTCGACAACGACCCCGCGGTCGTGCCGCGCGGTGAGTCCATCCCCGGGGTTCAGTTCGTCCTCGGCGACGCATGCGACGCAGACGTGCTCGCGAAGGCCGGTGTCTCCGACGCCGACGTCGTTTCGGCCGTCACCGGCGACGACGAGGACAACCTCGTCGTGTCGCTCCTGTCGAAGCAGGAGTTCGGCGTGCCGCGCGTCGTGGCCCGCGTCAACAACCCGAAGAACGAGTGGATGTTCAACGACATGTGGGGGGTCGACGTGAGCGTCTCCACCCCGCACCTGCTGACTGCCCTCGTCGAGGAAGCGGTCACGGTCGGGTCTTTCGTTCACCTGATGAACTTCGAGCGCGGCCAGGCCGGGCTCTGCGAGGTCACCCTCGCTGAGGGGTCGCCGGCCATCGACAAGCAGATCCGCGACCTCGCGTGGCCGCGCGAGGCGTCGGTGGTGGGCATCATCCGTGACGGTCACGTGCTGCCGCCGAACGGTGACTTCGTCCTGCACGCCAACGACGAGGTTCTCGTTCTTGCGCGCGCAGAGGCCGAGGACGACGTGCGCGCCGTCCTGATCGGTTCGTAGGCCCGCACATGGCATTCGGCGTCGGTCGCAAGAAGAAGGAGGGAGCCCCGGCGGACGCCGAGGTGTTCCCCGCGCTTGCCACCGTCGAGCCGCGCAAGCACGTGCGGGTGAAGGGACAGATCTTCAAGCTGAAGACCCGCCCCAGCCAGGGCATGCCGGCACTCGAGGTGACGTTGGTCGATGACACGGGCAGCGTGACCGTCGTGTGGTCGGGTCGCCGCTCCATCGGGGGTGTCGGTCTCGGCCGTCGCATCATCATCGAGGGCGTGCCCATGAAGGGCCCGCGCGGGTTGACTTTCACCAACCCGTCGTACGAACTGCTCTGACTCCGCCGCCGGCTTGGGTGCCGTCGGGACATTCCTCGTAGCCTTGACGCATGGCTGACGACGCGAAGCGCACCGACTCGGGTATCGAGATCGCCCCCCTCTATTCCGCCGAGACGCTGGGTGCCTTTGATGCCCGGGAGCGCCTGGGTGATCCCGGCAAGCCCCCGTACACGCGCGGCGTGTACCCCACGATGTACCGCGGCAAGTTGTGGACGATGCGCCAGTACGCCGGGTTCGGCTCGGCCGAGTCCACCAACGAGCGCTTCAAGTTCCTGCTGCAGGCGGGCCAGACGGGCCTGTCCTGTGCGTTCGACCTGCCCACCCAGATGGGCTACGACTCCGACCACCCGCGGGCCGAGGGCGAGGTGGGCAAGGTGGGGGTCGCCATCAGCTGCCTCGACGACATGCGCCTGCTGCTGATGGACCTGCCGCTCGACAAGGTCTCCACCTCCATGACGATCAACTCGACGGCAGCGATCCTGCTGCTGATGTACGAGTTGGTCGCGGAGGAGCAGGGCGTCCCGGCGTCCGCCATCAGCGGAACCGTCCAGAACGACATCCTGAAGGAGTACATCGCCCGCGGCACGTACGTGTACCCGCCGCGCCCGTCGATGCGTCTGATCACCGACATCTTCGACTACTGCTCGAGGAACGTGCCGAAGTGGAACACCATCTCCATCTCGGGCTACCACATCCGCGAGGCCGGCAGCACCGCCGTGCAGGAGATCGCGTTCACTCTGTCCGACGCCATCGCGTACGTGCAGGCGGCGGTCGACGCCGGTCTCGACGTCGATGATTTCGCGCCGCGCCTGTCGTTCTTCTGGAACGGCCACAACAACTTCTTCGAGGAAGTCGCGAAGTTCCGCGCCAGCCGTCGCATGTGGCACAAGATCATGACCGAGCGCTTCGGCGCCAAGAAGGAGGCCAGCAAGCTGCTGCGCTTCCACACGCAGACCGGCGGCTCCACGCTCACCGCGCAGCAGCCGCTGAACAACGTCGTCCGCGTCGCCGTGCAGTCACTTGCTGCCGTCCTCGGCGGCACGCAGTCCCTCCACACGAACGGCTTCGACGAGGCTCTCGGCCTTCCCACCGAGGAAGCAGCGCGCATCGCACTGCGCACGCAGCAGATCATCGGGTACGAGAGCGGGGTGGCGGACACGCCGGACCCGCTCGCGGGTTCGTACTTCGTGGAGCAGCTCACCGACGAGGTCGAGCGCCTCGCCTGGGAGTACATCCAGAAGATCGACGACATGGGTGGCGCGGTCGCCGCCATCGAGTCCGGCTACCAGATGGACGAGATCGGTGACAGTGCGTACCAGTACGCCAAGTCCATCGACGACGACGAGCGCATCATCGTGGGCGTCAACAAGTTCACCGTGGACGTGGAGCCGGAGCCGAACGTCTTCCCGATCGACCCGAGCCTCGCAGTCGGCCAGATCGCGCGCCTGAAGAAGTTCAAGGAGAACCGCGACCAGGCAGAGGTCACCGCGCTCCTCGAGGAGGTGCGCACCGTCGCCCGCGGCACCGGCAACCTGCTGATCCCCATGAAGGAGGCGCTGCGTGCCCACGCAACGCTCGGCGAGGTCAGCGACGCCCTGCGCGACGTCTTCGGCACCTACCAGCCCGGTCACTGACATGGGAGACCCCGTCGTTCTCGTCGAGCGCACGGGCAACCGCGTCAACATCGTCCTGAACCGTCCCGACCGCAAGAACTCGATCACCGCGGAACTTTCCGAACAACTGCGGGATGCTCTGGTCGCCGTCAACAACGACCCCACCGTCGGGTGCGTGGTGCTGCAGGGCGCCGGCGGTTTCTTCTGTTCCGGCATTGACCTGAAGGCAGCGGGGGACGGCCAGAAGCCCTCACCACTCCTGGCGTGGCCGTCCGTGCATGCCGAGATCTACAAGTGCGCCGTCCCCATAGTCCTCGCTCTCGAGAAGTACGCAATCAACGCCGGAGCCGCACTCGTGCTGGCCGCATCGGTGGTGGTGGCGGGGGAGACGTCGTTCATGCAGGTCTCCGAGATCCAGATCGGGGTGGCCGCACCGATGAACCAGGCGTGGCTGCACCTGCGCCACAGCCCGGCTGTTGCCGACAGGCTGACGTTGCTGTCCGACAGAATCAGCGCCGCCGAGTTGCTGAGGCTCTCCGTGGTCACCGAGACCGTGGCGGACGAAGCGGTGCTGCATCGCGCGAACGAGCTGGCCGACCGCATCGCCGCGTACCCGCAGTCCGGCCGCGACGGCATCGCACGGGTGTGGAGGAAGCTGCGCGGAGACATTGCCGACCCGGACGGCTGGTTCAAGTCGTTGACACAGCCGTGAGCACGGTCGTCGTGGGCACGGCGTACCACGCGCCGACAGCCCGCGAGCTGGAGACACTCAGCGACGTCGCAGTGGTCGTGGCGGACGACGGTGTCATCTCGGCGGTGCTGCCGGCATCGTCTGATGAGGCCCAGAGAGCCATGGCATCGGCGGGGTCGACGGTTCGTCTGGGCGCACACGAACGGCTCCTCCCCGGCCTGATCGACACGCACATCCACGCCCCGCAGTGGGTGCAGCTCGGGACCGGGCTCGACATTCCGCTCGACCGGTGGTTGTTCGAGTACACGTTCCCGCTGGAGGCCAGGTACGCCGACGAGGGATTCGCACGACAAGTGTGGTCGCGCATGGTGCCGACGCTCCTGCGCCACGGCACGACGACGGCGGTGTACTACTCGAGCATCCACGAGGGAGCGACCACGGCACTCGCCGAGGCATGTGCGGAGCACGGACAGCGTGCCTTCGTCGGCCGCGTGGGGATGGACCACACGCAGGGCACACCCGACTGGTACCGCGACGCCGATGCCTCGACCGGAGTTGATGCGTCCGCACGTTCGGTGGAAGCGATCCGCGCGCTCGGCAGTGGTCTCGTGGAACCGATCATCACACCCCGCTTCGCGCCTGCGTGCAGCGACGACCTGCTGCGCGGTCTCGGCGAGCTCGCCCGAGCCAGCGGCACCCGGGTGCAGACCCATTGCTCCGAATCAGATTGGGAGCACGGTCATGCGTTCGAGCGTTTCGGCATGTCCGACACGCGCGCACTCGACTCCTTCGGTCTCGTCAACCGCAGCACCGTGCTCGCCCACGGGGACCACCTCTCCGATTCCGACCTCGACCTGATCGGCGCGGTCGGCGCGGGCGTGGCCCACTGCCCGTTGTCGAACGCGTACTTTGCCAACGCGGTGTTCCCGCTGCGGCGGGCGCTGTCCCGCGGTGTGCACGTCGGGCTCGGCAGTGACGTCTCAGGCGGCGCGCACCCGGGGCTCCTCCCGCAGTGCACGCACGCCGTCACGGCCTCCCGCTACCT
>JBEGQK010000208.1:0-3326 GCA_041180985.1 Actinomycetota bacterium | reverse complement strand
TCACCAAGCGCTACTCCCTCGACGAGATCAACGAGGGTTACCGTGCAATGCGCGAAGGTGAGAACATTCGCGGCGTCATCGTGAATGACTGACCAGTCACGGCTTCTCTCCGCGCTCACCGGCCACGTCGTCGGTCGGACGCGCGAACTGGAACTCGTGGTGGCGGCGCTCGCCGCGAACCGTCACGTGTTGCTGGAAGGACCCCCGGGCACCGGCAAGTCCACGTTGCTGCGTGCCGTGTCGACCGGGCTCGGCATCGGCTTCGAGTTCGTGGAGGGCAACGCGGAGCTCACGCCCGCCCGGCTCGTCGGTCACTTCGACCCCGCCCGCGTGCTGAACGAGGGGTACGACCCTGACGTCTTCGTGGACGGTCCGCTGGTGTGCGCATTGCGCGACGGGTCATTGCTGTACGTCGAGGAGATCAACCGCATCCCGGAAGAGACCCTGAACGTGCTGATCACCGTGATGAGCGAGGGGGAGATCACGGTGCCGCGCCTCGGACGCGTTGCTGCCGCCCCGGGATTCCGGCTCGTCGCGGCGATGAACCCGTTTGATGCCGTCGGAACGGCGCGCATCTCCGGCGCCGTGTACGACCGCGTGTGCCGCGTCGCGATGTCGTACCAGTCGGCCGAAGAGGAACTCGCCATCGTGGAGCGTGCTCTCGGTGCGAACGGTCTCGCTGACTCGTTCAAGACCAAGGTCGTCGAGTTCACCAGGGCCACGCGCACGCACTCGGAACTCCGCGTCGGTTCGTCGGTGCGCGGCGCGGTGGATTTCTCCATGGTCGCCTCGTCACTCGCTTCGTTGCGCGGTTCGAGCGTCGATGACCGTTCGGTGTCGCTCGATGCCGCGCTCGTCGCGTTGTCCGGCCGCGTGCGAGTGCGCGAGGGTGGCGCACGAACCGCCGAGGACATCATCACTGACATCTGGACATCGGTGTTCGGGCGCACGGACGGCGAGCCGGGCCCGGGAAAAGCGGCAGCCCCGAACAGGGGCACCAGTCCCCGGTAACGAAGGAGGGCGACGAGGCCGACCAGGCCGTCGCCGAGGCGGGCAAGCGCACCACGGCGCGCCGTGACCTGGCCAAGCACGAGAACTTCGAGCAGGTCTCGCCCGAGGTGGGCGAACTCGACGAGGCCGCCGTCGACGAGCAGATGCAGCAGAACCCCGACGACATGCTCGGGATGCTCGCCGACCTCACCGGTGCCACCGACCCCAAGCTGCGCGACCTCGCGCGGCGTCTCGCCGGTCGTTTGATGCTCGAGATCGCGAACAAGGGGAGGTCGCGGCCGCGCGGCATCGGGAAGATTGTCGAGCAGCCGTACTCACCGGAAGCGGGCGACATCGACATCGACGCGAGTCTCGACGCACTGAACGAACTGCGCCACGGCGTGGCACCCGACGAGAACGGCCTGCGCATCCGCGGGTGGCGCAAGCCCGGCACCGCACTGTGCCTGATGGTGGACCGCAGCGGGTCGATGGGCGGCAAGCCACTCGCGACGTCTGCTGTTGCCGCTGCCGCCGTTGCCAGCCGCAACCCGGATGACTACAGCGTGCTCGCCTTCGGCAAGGACGTAATCGTGGCGAAGTCGCAGGACGTGCCGAAGTCACCGGAGAGAGTGGTGAACGACGTCCTGACTCTGCGCGGGTTCGGCACCACCGACCTCGCGGGCGCACTGCTCGTCGCGCAGCAGCAGTTGTTGCGCTCGCGCGCCGGGCGTCGTGTTGCTGTTCTCCTCAGTGACTGCCGCGCCACCGTGGAGGGAGATGTCGAGGCGGCAGCAGGCGCCGTGGAGGAACTGGTGATCATCGCGCCGACCGACGACCACGACGAGGCGAAGGTGCTCGCCGGCCGGGTGGGTGCGCGTCTCGCGCTCGTCAGCGGGCCGAGTGAGATCCCCGAGGTTCTCGCACGCGTTCTGGAGTGATCAGTACTGGCAGTTCGGGTCGTCCGGCGGCACAACGCCACGCCGGTTGTTCTCGATGACGACGGACGGCAGTGTCGTGGTGGTGACGGGCCGCGTCGACGGTGTCACTGACGGCTTCGTGGTTGTCGGAACGGATGCTGGCACCGTGGTGGTGACCGCGCTCACTGCCTGACCCGCACCAACCGCGGCAGCGGACACGGCACCGACGGTGGTGACGACCATCGACGTGGACTCGAGTGGTGCCGTGGACGCGCCGGCCACCTTCTGCGAGAGGCTGGCCTTGCCCTGGAACACCGCGAGGATCTTCGTGGCGACATCGCCGGTGAGGTCGGGCACGATCACGGAGTCCTTGCCGATCAACTGACCGACGCCGGGCATGGTGTAGCTGCCCATGGTGTCGGCGTTGTAGTTGCGCATGGCCTGGCCGAGCTGCAGCAGCAGAAGCGGCGTCACCTGGTCGTCGGTGATCACGTTCTTCAGGGCCGCATTCATGATGTTCGTGGCGATGCGCGGGTTCGTGCGTGATGTCTCGAGCGCCTTCTTGATCATGCGCTTCGTGAAGTCCTGCTGGCGACTGATGCGGCCCCAGTCACTGGTGCCGTCGCTGCGCCACGACATGGTCTTCGGGTCGAACCAGCGGTAATGACGCGAGCGCACGTATGCGAGCGCATGGTCGCCGGTGAACGAGTAGCAGACGCGCGCCTTCAGCACCTTGAAGCCGGTGTGCAGGTCGCGCGCCTTGTAGAGGAAGGGGACACGAACTCCGCCGACGGCGTCCACCACTTCCTTGAACGTGCAGAAGTCGATGTTCACGTAGTGGTCGATGCTGATGCCGAAGTTCTGCTTGATGGTGCGGATCAACCGGTTCGGGTTCTTCTTGTCGAAGTTCGAGTTGATGCGGCCGTGACGCGTCGAACCGGCCTGTTCCACCCACATGTCGCGCGGGAAGGAGAGAATGGCTGCCTGGTTGTCCTTCGGGTTCACGCGGATGATCATCAGCGTGTCGCTGCGCTCGCCGTACGCGGCCCTGTTCCCGAAGCCACCGGCGAACGGCGAGTTCGGGTCGATGCACTCGTCGTTGTCCGATCCCGTGATCAGGTAGTTCTTGGCGGAGAGGTCACCCTGCGGGAGATTCGTGGTGCCGTCTCCCTCGACCGGTGTGTCGATGGTGACCACCTTCCGGTTGCCCAGTTTCCAGTTCGCATAGAACATGGCCGACCCCGAGACGACGAGAGCGAATGCCAGCAGCAGGTTGACGGCGACGAGGGCCTTCTGGCGCGCGGTGCGGTGGGGGTGCTTGGGGAAGTCCGCCATGACCCGTATGACCCTAATTGGTCAGGTGGTCACTCGGCTGGCGGTGCGAGCGTGACGTCGACGGTGATGTCGCCGTTCGTCTCC
>JBEGQK010000207.1:0-6123 GCA_041180985.1 Actinomycetota bacterium | reverse complement strand
AACCCGGCAGCACGGGCGGCCTCGATGACCCGGATGGTGTTGGGGTGCAGGTTCTCCGACATGGGTCCCAAGCCTAAGGTCAGAACGAATCGGTCTCAGCCGGACCACTGAGCGTGAAGATTGCGGCACCGACCAACGAGACGAGACCGGCCACAAGGTAAGGGACCGTGTAGTTGCCGGCGGCATCGCGAATCGATCCGATGAGGATCGGGCCGATGGCGGTCCCGGTAAGAGATATGAGACCCGACCGCGCCGAGATGCGTGCGTAGTCCTTCACGCCGAAACGCTGCGCGATCAGCAACGACTGCATCATCAGCACGTTGCCGACCATCGCACCGAACAGCCCGATCGCAAGGAACAACGGCAGGGTGTGCTCCATCTGCCCGATGAGCACGATCGCTGTCCCCTGCACGGCGGCGACGAACACCATGAACTTCGCCAGCGGGAACTTCGGGATGACACGACCGCCGATGAGACGGAATACCACGCTCGCTCCGGACAACACGGACGTGGCAAATGCCGCCGTCCCCTTGTTCGTCCGCTCCTCGACGAGCTTCACGATCTGCTGGATTGCGCCGACCTGGGCACCCATCACCAGCACGTACCCGATGGTCACCACCCAGAAGAAACGGGTTCGGATGGCGACCGCCATCGGTATCCCCGGCAGGTCGACGACGTGGTTCTCCGGTTTTGGTTCGCCGTCGGGCATCCAGTTGAGCGCAATGGGGTCGGGGCGCAGGAAGAGAAATGCGGGAAGGGTCATGCCGACCAGCCAGATGAGCGCGAGCACCGGGGCCATGCCGCTCATCTTGTGGGTGTCAATGAGTGTCTTCACGACCGGTGTCAGCAGCACACCGCCGACCGACAGCCCCGACGACGCGGCCGCAATCGCGGATGCTCGCTTGGCATGGAACCACCGCGTCACCACGGTGGTGGCAAGGGTCAGACCGCTCGACGACCATGCGACGGCGAACACCGCGTACACGACGAACAACTGCCACTTCTCGGTGACGTGACCCAGCATGAGGAGCGACACCGCGCCGACCCCGGCACCGCCGTAGGCGATGAGACGCACGTCGTGCTTCGCGATCAGGCGCGCGACGACGACGTTCCACAACCCGCCGATGAGGAAGAAGAACGTGGTCGCGATGGAGAGCGACGAGACGTTCCAACCCTGCTCCTTGCTGAACGCGTTCAGGTACACGCCCATGCCGTAGAACCCCAGGGACGACCCGGTGAACAACATCAGGAAGCAACCGGAGACGACCCACCAGCCCGGGAATGCCTCTTTCTTCGCCAGATATACGCGCGTGTCCGCAGACGGCATTGTGTGCCCCTTCCCCCGGTGCGAACCCTAGACCCAGGAACGGGATGAACGGTGTGTCAGGGCGTCAGACGAAGGCTGCGTAACCGTCACGCTCGAGCGTGTCGGCGAGTTCCGGCCCGCCCGACTTCACGATGCGGCCGGCCGAGAGGATGTGCACCACGTCGGGCTTCAGTTCCTCCAGCAGGCGCACGTAGTGAGTGATTGCGAGCACGCCGAGGTTGTTCTCGTGCGTCGCCGCCTCGACACGACGGGCGCAGTCGCGCAGTGCGTCGATGTCGAGACCCGAGTCCAGTTCGTCCAGGATCGCGATACGCGGGTCGAGAACGCCCAGCTGCAATGTCTCGTTGCGCTTCTTCTCGCCACCGGAGAGGTCCACGTTCAGTGCGCGCGTCACGAGGTCGGCATCGAAGTTGATGCGCGCGGCCTCGGCGTTGATCATGTCGCCGAGTGTGGACACGTCGCGCTTGCGGGCGCGCAGTGCCTCCACCAGGACCTCGTCCACGTGAACGCCGGGAACCTCCGTGGGGTACTGCATCACGAGGTGCAGGCCCTTCACGGCGCGCTGCCACGTGGGCAGGTCCAGCATCTCCTCGCCGTCGAGCAGCACGCTGCCGCCGAGCACGGTGTAGCCGGGCTTGCCCATGATGACCGCGGACAGGGTGGACTTGCCGGCCCCGTTCGGCCCCATGATGGCGTGCACCTCGCCGCTCTTCACCGTGAGGTTGATGCCCTTCAGAATCTCCTTGTCGCCGACGGCGGCGCGCAGGTCCTTGATCTCGAGTGTGCTCACTTCGCACCGTCCTTCTTCGTCACGTCGACAACAACCTCGCCGTTCACGACGGAAGCGGCGTACACGGGTACGGGCACCGTGGCGGGCAGGGTGTCCGGGTGGCCGCTCTGCAGGTCGAACGCACTGCCGTGGCGGATGCACTCCAGCTGCTTCGTCTCGCACACCACGATGCCGTCGGACAGACGGACGTCGGCATGGCTGCACTTGTCGTGGATGGCGAACACCTCGTCGTCAATGCGCACGACCGCGACAGGAATGCCCTCGACGTCGACGTGGACGGCCTTCCCGTTCTCCAGGGAATCGAATGCGATGCCCATCACTTGCCTTCCTTCGCGAGCTTCTCGGACACGGCGCGGCGCAGAGGCTCCGTGTCGACGCCCTTCGGCAGGCGGTCGAGCACGTCGTTGAAGAATCCGAACACGATGAGGCGCTCCGCAACCTCCGGCGGCACGCCGCGGCTCTCGAGATAGAAGCGCTGCTCGTCGTCGATGGATCCCACGGTGCTGGCGTGGCTGCACTTCACCTCGTTGGTCTCGATCTCCAGGTTCGGCACGCTCTCGGCCCATGCACCCTCGCCGAGCGTGAGGTTGCGGTTCGTCTGGAACGCCTCGCTGTGCGCTGCGTTCTTCGCGATGTGGATGAGACCGGTGTACACGCTGCGCGCGGTGCCGCCGACGGCCCCCTTGAACAGAAGGTCACTGTGGGTGCGCGGTGCCTCGTGGCGCTGCAGTGTGCGGAAGTCGTGCATCTGCGTTCCGCTCGCGAAGTACAGGGCCAGCTGCTGGGCGTTGGCTCCCTGCTCCACCAGCCGCGCCTCGGCGCGCACGCGTGCGTAGTCGCCGCCGAGCGCGATCGTGTTGAGTCGCGTCATGGAGTCGCGGTAGCCCACCGTCTGCTGGTGGCCGATCTGCCACGTCCTCTCGCCGAGTTCGTTGATGGCGATGTAGTTCACGCGGGCGGCCTTCGCGGCGCGCACCTCGAGCACCGGCACGACCAGCGAGCACACGGTGTTGTTCGACACGAAACGCTCGACGACGGTGATCTCGGAGTTCTCGTCGGCGTCGATGACGAGACGCGGGTACGCGACGATCCCGTCGGCGTCGATGTGATGGACGATCTCCACCACGTTCTCGACGACCTTGCCGCGCGGCACCGACAGGGCGATCTCCGCCCCGTTGGCGGCGTTCAGCTCCGCGAACACGTCGGCCGGCGCGGTCATCGCGATACCGGCGAGCGACTTCGCAGCGCGCAGCGGGTCGGCGTTCAGCGTCTCGGTGCGGGCGGTGCCCGGCGCGAACTGCGACAGGTCGAGCTCGCCGATGCGGCTGTAGCGCCAGATCTCTTCCTCGGCGCTCGGCATGGTGGGGGTGGTGTTCATGGGGGTCTCTCGTTGGTCGTTACTTCTTGCGGCGCCACCAACGGCGCTTCTTGTTCTGTTCTGCCTCAATCTCGGCCATCAGGTCGAACCCGACGGCGTTCACGATGGCCTCTGCCTCGTCGAGCACCGCTGCCGCGCTGCCGTCATCGAGACCGGGGACTTCATCCGGCGTTGGCGGGGTGATGGCCGAGCCGTGCACCCATGCGACGTCGGCGAGCCGGCGCTCGTAACGCGCGCACTCGTCCGGGCAGCGCCACGGCGCCTCGGGTGCGAGGTCGAGGTTGCACTTGCGCACGGCATCGCCGTTCGCGTACGTGCGGCTCTCGTAGTGCTTGCACTCGGTTCGCATCGGCATGATGAACGCATTCCCCGTCCGCCGAACGGATCAGCCGACGGAGCCTTCCATCTGCAGTTCGATGAGTCGGCTCCATTCCACGGCGTACTCCATGGGAAGGGTGCGGGTGACCGGCTCGATGAAGCCGTTCACCACCATGCTCATTGCCGCTTCCTGCGTGAGGCCGCGCGACATGAGGTAGAAGAGCTGCTCGTCGGCGATCTTCGACACGGTGGCCTCGTGGCCGATCTCCGCGTCCTTCTCGCCCACTTCCATGTACGGCAGGGTGCGCGACTCACTGTCACCGTCGAGGATGAGCGCGTCGCACTGCACGTGGCTCTTGCAGCCGTGCGCACCCTCGTCCACGCGAACGAGACCGCGGTACGTGGTGATGCCGCCGTCCTTGCTGATGGACTTCGACACGATCTTCGACGTGGTCTCGGGGGCCGCGTGCACCATCTTCGCGCCGGCGTCCTGGTGCTGGCCCGCGCCCGCGTACGCGACGGAGAGAACCTCGCCGGTGGCCTTCGGGCCGACCAGGTACACGCTCGGGTACTTCATGGTGAGCTTCGAGCCGATGTTGCCGTCGATCCACTCCATGTGACCCTCGGCCTCCACGCGTGCGCGCTTCGTGACCAGGTTGTACACGTTCGGTGACCAGTTCTGGATGGTCGTGTAGGTGACGCGGGCACTCGGCTTCACGACGATCTCGACCACGGCGGAGTGCAGCGAGTCGCTGGTGTACACCGGCGCCGAGCAACCCTCGATGTAGTGGACCTTCGAGCCCTCGTCGGCGATGATGAGCGTGCGCTCGAACTGGCCGGCGTTCTCGGAGTTGATGCGGAAGTACGCCTGCAGCGGCATGTCACACTCCACGCCCGGCGGAATGTAAATGAACGAGCCACCCGACCACACGGCCGTGTTGAGCGCGGAGAACTTGTTGTCACCCGGCGGGATGACCGTGCCGAAGTACTGCTTCACCAGATCGGGGTACTCGCGCAGTGCGGTGTCCATGTCGCAGAAGAGGATCCCCTGCTTCTCGAGGTCCTCGCGGTTGCGGTGGAACACCACTTCTGACTCGTACTGCGCGGTGACACCGGCGAGGTACTTGCGCTCGGCCTCGGGGATGCCGAGCTTCTCGTACGTGAGCTTCATCTGCTCGGGCAGGTCGTCCCACTCGTCCACCTGCTCCGTTGCCGGGCGCAGGTAGTAGTAGATGTCCTGGAAGTCGATGTCGGGCATGTTGTCGGCGAACCACTTGGCCATCGGCTTGCGGTCGAAGATGCCGAGGCTGCGCAGGCGGTACTGCGTCATCCACTTCGGCTCGCCCTTCCACCAGCTGATCTGCTCGACCACGCGGTCGCTGAGACCCTTCTCGGGGTCGAACGCGTACTCCACTTCATCGCTCCAGCCGAGGCTGTACTTGCTGAGGTCGAGATCGAAGGTGCTCACGGAGACTCCAGTTGTCGGGGTTCCTGGTGACCGTTGCCGGGCCAGGTCGTGCAGGGGGGTATTTGCACTACCTCCATAGTACTAATTCCTGACCCCGTCCCCACGGGGCAGGCACCATCGGACCCGCGCCGAACCCCCACGGGTAGCGTGGCGAGGCTTTATGGAACGTTTCGGTCTCGTTGGCCTGCCGAATGCAGGCAAGTCCTCCCTCTACAACGCCCTCACGGGTGGCGGTGCGCTGGCGGCCCCCTATGCCTTCGCCACGAAGGACCCGAACATCGGCGTGGCCCAGGTGCCGGACCGGCGACTGCTCGCCCTTTCGGAGATGTCGAAGACGAAGAAGACCGTCCACGCGAGCGTGCAGGTGGTGGACATCGGCGGCCTCGTGGAGGGCGCCAGCAAGGGCGAGGGTCTCGGCAACAAGTTCCTCTCGAACATCCGCGAGGTGGACGCCATCGTCTTCGTGCTCCGCGCGTTCAAGGACGACGACGTGCCCGGGCCCGACGACCCGCTCGAGCACCTGCGCGTCGTGGAGGTGGAGCTCGCGCTCGCCGATCTCGAGACCGTGGAGAAGCGTCTGAAGACCGCGTCGAAGGCGGCTCGCGTCGACAAGAACGCCACCGAGGAGGCCGAGGACATGCAGCGCGCCTTCGACGTGCTGGCGGAGGGAACGCCGATCTACCGCTCGAACCTGTCGAAGGACGACCGCGACGCGCTCGCCCCGCACTTCCTGCTGACGAACCGGCCCGTGCTCGCCGTGGTGAACGTGGGCGAGAACGAACTCGACCGCATCCCCGTGGAAGTGGAGCGCGTGCGCAACGAGATGTGCCCGGCCGGCGTGA
>JBEGQK010000206.1:0-3146 GCA_041180985.1 Actinomycetota bacterium | reverse complement strand
GCGACACCGTGCACGTGTTCGGCGCCGAGCGCGTCCACCGCGATGGCGGCAACGATCGACGAGTCGATGCCGCCCGAGAGACCGATCACCACATCGGTGAACCCGTTCTTCGTGATGTAGTCGCGCGTTCCCACCACGAGCGCGGTGTGCATCCGGTCGATGTCGGACTCGAACGGTTCGATGCGCGCAGGTGCCACCGTGCCCGCCGATGTGTCGATGTCGACGATCTCGAAGTCACTCTCGAACGACTTGAGCCGGCATGCGACATTCCCCTTCGCGTCGAGCACGACGCTCGAGCCCTCGAACACGAGCTCGTCCTGGCCGCCCACCTGGTTCACGTAGACGATCGGCGCGTGTGCTTCCCTCGCGCGGGTGGCCAGCATCTCCTCGCGGTCGACGTGCTTCCCGTCGTGGTACGGCGAGCCGTTGATGTTCAGCATCACCGTTGCGTTTGCCCTTGCCTGCGCGCGCACCGGACCATCGGCGGACCAGATGTCCTCGCAGATCGACACACCCACCTTCGTCGCGCCGATCATCATCACGCCGGCTGTGATGCCGTTCACCGCATCCGGTCCGGGGCGGAAGTAGCGCTGCTCGTCGAACACCGAGTAGTTCGGCAACAACTGCTTGCGGTAGATCGTGAGCACCTCGCCGTTCCCGCACAGGGCGACCGCGTTGTACAGACGCGACTCGCGCGCCTCGACGAACCCCACGAGGGCCCGGCACGTGCGGCCGGCAGTGGCGACCGCAACATCGGCGAGTGCCTTCATGTTGTCCTTCACGAACTGCGACTTGAGGACGAGGTCCTCGGGCGGGTAACCGACGACGGCAAGTTCCGGGAACACCACGACATCGGCCCGGGCGGCCTCGGCCCGCTCGAAGTCGGAGATGATGCGGGCCACGTTGCCCGGCAGGTCCCCGACCCGCTGGTTCAACTGCGACAGTGCGACGCGCATGGTCCCGACTCCGTTACCCACGGGGAAAGCCTGAACTGACGCGGTGAAAACCCACGGGGGCAGGCTAGCGAGGCGATTATCCACAGGTCTGCGCCATTCGGACCACAGTGCCCTGGCTCCCCGTGAGGCATGCCGAACCGGGTCGGTTCACACAGCGTTTACAAACGGAACATGGCAATGAAACTGCGCACTGACATCCTGAAACCCATCAACAGAGGGACCCCCGGGCCCCACGACAGGTAAAGGAAGCCACCGTGCCCATTCAGGCCGAATACATCTGGATCGACGGAACGTCACCGACGCCGTTGCTGCGCTCCAAGACCAAGATCATCCCCGACTTCAACGGTTCGATCGCAGACATGCCGGTCGATGAGTGGGGCTTCGACGGCTCCTCCACCGAGCAGGCCACCGGCGATTCGTCGGACTGCATCCTGAAGCCCGTGTTCCACTGCCCGGACCCGATCCGCGGCGGCAAGAACATCCTCGTGATGTGCGAGGTCATGCTCGCCGCAACCGGTGAGCCGCACCCCACCAACACGCGTGCCGCCACCGCAGCTGCGCAGGCGAAGCACAAGGACCAGGACATGTGGTACGGCATCGAGCAGGAGTACACCATGCTCCGCCTCGACGGCACCCCCTACGGTTTCCCCGTCGGCGGTTACCCGAAGCCCCAGGGCCCGTACTACTGCGGCGTCGGCGCAGGTCGCGTCGTCGGTCGCGAGATCATCGAGATCCACACCCAGGCATGCATCGATGCAGGTCTTCTCATCTCCGGCACCAACGCCGAGGTGATGCCCGGACAGTGGGAATTCCAGATCGGACCCGGCGATGCGCTGACCGTCTCTGACCACATGTACATCGCACGCTGGCTGCTGCACCGCGTCGCCGAGGACTTCGACGTTGTCATCTCGTTCGACGCGAAGCCCGAGAAGGGTGACTGGAACGGCGCAGGCGCGCACACGAACTTCTCCACCAAGGCAATGCGCGAGAGCTACGACGCTGTCATCGCTGCCTGCGAGAAGCTCGGCACCCGCGTGATGGAGCACGTCGAGAACTACGGTCACGACATCCAGAGCCGCCTCACCGGCAAGCACGAGACCGCCCCGTGGAACAAGTACTCCTACGGCGTTTCGAACCGCGGCGCATCCGTGCGCATCCCGTGGCAGGTTGCCCGTGACAAGAAGGGTTACGCCGAGGACCGCCGTCCGAACGCGAACTGCGACCCGTACCTGGTCACCCGCCTCATCCTCGAGACCGTCTGCGGCTGACCGCAGCGTCGAGAGACACGAACAAGGAACGGGGGGCCGAAAGGCCCCCCGTTGCCGTTTCCCCCAATGTTTTCGGGCGCTGAGAGGCGCCGGTAGTTCCCGCCGACATCCATCGGCAGACTGAGGAGATGTCCGACATGCTGAACCAGCAACGTGAATACGTCCTGCGCACCTCCGAGGAACGCGGCGTGCGCCTGGTGCGCCTGTGGTTCACCGATGTTCTCGGCAGCCTGAAGTCCTTCGCGATCTCCCCCGCCGAGCTGGAGAACGCCCTTGAGGACGGCATGACGTTCGACGGTTCCTCGATCGACGGATTCAGCCGCGTGCAGGAATCCGACGTGCTCGCCATCCCGGACCCGAACACGTTCGAGATCCTCCCCTGGGTGGACGGCAAGAGCGCAGAGGCCCGCATCTTCTGCGACATCCACGACCTCGACGGCGCAGCATTCGATGGTGACCCGCGCCAGGTTCTCCGACGCAACCTGAAGGCAGCGCAAAAGCAGGGCTTCGAGATGCTCGTCGCCCCCGACATGGAGTACTTCTACTTCGCACCGCCGAAGCCGGGCGAGACACCCCAGCCACTCGACGAGGGCAGCTTCTTCGACCTCACCACCACCGACGTTGCATCGTCGCTGCGCAAGGAGACCATCCGCACGCTCGAGGCGATGAGCATCCCGGTGGAGTACTCGTTCCACGAGGACGCACCGAGCCAGCAGGAGATCGACCTGCGCCACTCCGATGCGCTCACCATGGCCGACAACATCATGACGTTCCGCATGATCGTGAAGGAGATCGCGGCCATGCACGACGTGCATGCCACGTTCATGCCGAAGCCGCTCGAGGGCGTGCAGGGTTCGGGCATGCACCTGCACCTCTCGCTCTTCAAGGGCGAGGACAACGCGTTCTTCGACGAGAACGACCC
>JBEGQK010000205.1:0-5956 GCA_041180985.1 Actinomycetota bacterium | reverse complement strand
AGTGCGCGCAGTTCGGCGATCCGCTGTGAAGGGGAAGGAGTGCGCGCCATCGCCTACAAACTACCGAAGCGGTGTGACGCGGGAGCCGGTCACGAACCGAGTGTGAGCAACGACGCCGTCGCCTGTTCGGCGATGCGCACGGTGATGTCACGGACGTGCGACATGACCCGCTCGGCCACCGCCGGCGTGTGGGTACCAAGACCGCAGGCCGGGGTGATGAAGCTGTGGCGGCGGATGAGCACGGGGTCGACCCCGTGCTGCACCAGCGCGCACAATGCGCCCGCAAGGTGCTTCCACGGACGGTCGGCGGACACGGCAATCGGTCCGTCGGTCCTGATTGCTCCCCACGCGATGCGGCCACCGAGTTCCAGGTGCTCGGAGATGCGCGGCGCGGCCGCGAGCATTGCCTTCATCTGTTCCTCGTTCGATGCGGACGGCACGGGAACCGAGAGAACCCCGGCACCCATCGACAGCAGCGCAGTCCAGTCCGTCTCTGCGCAGCTGTGCACGCCCGAGATGTTGCCAGGCTCGACCGCGGCGAGGGCACCAGAGACGAAATCGATGACCTCGTCGGGTGACACGGGGAACCCGGGCACGAGCGCCTCGTGCAGCATGGGCTCGTCGAAGACGACGATCTGGGTGGTGCGCGGCATCACGGCGGCCACCTCGGCCTGCAGCGCGCGCACGTGGCACCTGACGGCCTGCATCGCCATCGGTGCGGCCACCTCGACGGCCATTCCGCTGCGCACGAGGGAGAAACCGAGCGTCAGCGGACCGACGAACTGCCACTTCACGAAATCGGGGTGGGCCTCGCGTGTCCCCGCGCTCTCGAGGAACTCAGCGAATGCCCCGTACGCGTCGCTCGTGAGATCGGTGGTGACCTCGCCTGCTAGGTCGAGCGCGTCGACGTCGACGCTGATGCTTCCGTACTGACCTGCCGAGACCCCCTCGATGCCGACGAGTGCCTGCGCGATCATCCCCTCGGCGGGAGAACGCCGCGGCAGCGACGGAATGGTGGGGATGTCCGTGGTCCGCCATGCGAACTCCACCGCTTCCCGGCTCTCACGGTGAGGAAGGCTGCCGACACCGAACGATGCGCCCGGCTTCGGCACGGTGAATTCGCTCATTCTCGACACCTCCTCGATTCGTGTTCATGAAACGACGACACATTGGTAGCAGCAGTCCCGCACGGGGAACGAGGCGGGGAAAATGATGTGACGAACGCTCCGGTACGGCAGGCTTGTCACCGTGAAATCGGCAGCGAACGGCGCCTCGAACGTGGTGTTCTGGTTGGCCCGTGCCGTGTGGGTTCTGGTCGGGGTCGTCGCACCATGGTCATCCCTCGCGGACGGTCGGTCGGACGGCGTTTCCACGGTTCTCGCCGTCTGGGGATGGGCGGGTTGGACGGCGGTCCTCGTGGCCGTCATGGTCCCTTCGGCGATCTCTCTCACCGTGGTCAGGATGATCGTCCCTCTCCCGGTCGCCGCCGCCGTTGCAGACGCGAACGTGCCTGTCGTCATCGTGACCGTTGCCGCGCTGGTTCTTCTCTCGCTCCCGGACACCGCCGATTGCCTGGTGCAGGGCGGTGCGTACGGCGCAGAGACGCGTTTCCTGCTGCGCACGCCGGTCCCCTACGTGGTCCCCGCGGTCCTCGTGTGGGGACTCTTCGTCGGGTCGCTCGTCGGCGGATCGTTGCTCGTTGCAGCCGGGCAGTACGTCGCGGGGATCCCGATGACGGCGGTCGGTGCCGGTCTCGCCGCACTCGTGCCGCGGCGCCTGCACAGGCTCGCACGCCGGTGGTTGGTCATCGTCCCGGCGGGGATCGTGGTGCACGACCACGTCGTGCTCGCTGAGACGTTGATGGTCCGCCGGTCGCAGACCCGTGAGCTCACCGTCTCCCACACGAACGGCGAGGCCGCCGACCTGACCGGTGGTGTGCTCGGCCGTCGGATAGTCATCGCCATGATGCAGGCGGACAAGGTGATCCTGACCCCCATCACCATGCGGACGCTCGGCACGAGCGAGGCCCTCCACGTGCAGATGTTCTCAATTGCGCCTCGTCGCTTGGGCGCCGCGTACGCGGCCCTCGTCAACGACCGGGCGTGACGATCCCGCCGCCGAGCACGACGGTGTCGTCTCGGTCGTAGAACACGACGGTCTGGCCGGGCGAAATGCGCCGCTGCGGTCGTTCCCACGTGAGCGTCAGCGAACCGCCGTTCGAATCGATCCGCGCTGCGGCGCGCGCCCCGTGCGCGCTGCCCTGCACGAGAATGGTGGCGCCGTCGAGGCGTGCTGCGTCGTCCGCGTGCGGCCACACGAGCGTGTCGACCGTGGTGGTGGTGCAGAGAAGGTCCGATTCGGACCCGACGACCACGCGCCGCTCGTCGACGCTCACGTCCACGACGTACCTCTTGTCGCCACCACCGAGACCGAGGCCGCGTCGCTGGCCGAGCGTCACGAGTTCGACAGCATCGACCCTGCCCACGGGTGCCCCGTTCGTGTCCACCACCGGCGCCTCGTGGAACTCCATGCGCGTGCCGAGGAAACCGCCGCGACCGATCGTGGTGCCGATGAAGCACACGTCCTGGCTGTCGGGCTTGTCCGCCGTGCGCAGGTGTGTCTGCGAAGCGAGCTCTCGCACCTCCGACTTCTGCATGTCACCGACGGGGAACAGCACGTAGTCGAGGTCCTCGTTCGCGAGCATGTGGACGACATAGCTCTGGTCCTTCGCCTCGTCGGCGCCGCGGGCGACGCGCCTGCGGCCCTCGTGCTCCACGATCCGCGCGTGGTGGCCGGTGGCCACCGCATCGAAACCGAGTTCGTGTCCGCGACGAATCAACCTGTCGAACTTGAGGTGGCGGTTGCACTCGATGCAGGGGTTCGGCGTGGTTCCGTGGACATGCGCTTCCACATACGGGGAGACCACGCGCTCGTTGAAATCGTCGGAGAAGTTGAAGACGAGATGGTCGATGCCGATCTGCTGGGCGACACGGCGGGCATCGTCCACGTCCGAGACCGAGCAGCACCCCGTGTCGCTCTCCCCGCCCCACAGCCTCATGGTGACGCCGACGACGTCGTGGCCCTGCTGCGCAAGGATCACCGCGGCGGCCGAGGAATCGACCCCGCCTGACATCGCCAGCAGGACCTTCATGACGCCGATGCCGCCAGTCTCCGCGCGGCCGCCACCGTCACCTCGATTGCACGGTCGATGTCGTCCCCGGTTGTGTCGTGACCGAGACTGAAACGGATCGATCCCATCATGCGCCGCCGCGGCACGCCCATTGCCGCGAGAACGTGCGAGGGCTCCATCGCACCGCTCGCGCACGCCGAGGCGGCGGAGACGCACACGCCCTGTTCGTCGAGCAGGAACAACAACGACTCGCTCTCGAGTCCCTCGAAGCACAGGTGGGCCACCCCGGCGACCGAATCCGTCAACGTCTCAGTCGCGCACGGGACGGCAGACGTAATGCCGTCGACGAGTCGGCGGCGAAGTTCGGTCAACCGTCGGACGGTTTCCGGGCGGTCGTTGTTGTTCACGGCGAGCGCGACCGCGGCGCCGACGATGCCGGCGGTGTTGTGGGTGCCGCTGCGCCGGTCGCGTTCCTGGCCGCCGCCGAGGATCAGGGGTTCGAGCACCGTTCCCTCGCGCTGCACCATGATCCCGACGCCCTTCGGCCCGCCGAATTTGTGTGCCGACAGTGTGAGCACGTCGACATGCGGCCACATCTGCGAGAGGTCGAGCCAACAAGCCGCCTGGACTGCGTCGGTGTGGAGCACTGCGCGGGGTGCGCGCGCACGCACGATGCGCGACACAGCGGCGAGATCGGTGATGCTGCCCACCTCGTTGTTCACCGCCATCACCGACACGACGCTCACGTCGGGGTCTTCCGCGAGGACCTTCCCCAATTCGTCGAGGTCGATCGTGCCGCCGGCCGTGACCGCGACGACGGTGCCGCCGACGTGCTCCACGCAGTGCAGGACCGCGTGGTGCTCGGCGGCCGAGCAGACCGCACTGCCTCCGTGACGGCGCACGGCCCCCAGAACGGCCGCATTCGCACCCTCGGTGCCGCCGCTCGTGAAGATGATCTCGCCCGGTTTGCACCCGATGATCGAGGCCACGATGTCACGCGCCTCGTCGATCACCTTGCGCGAGTCGCGGGACATGCGGTGCGAGCCGGACGGGTTGGCATGCCCCTCGGCCAGGTAGTGAGACATCGCCTCCACGGCTGCGGGGTGCATGTTCGTCGACGCCGCATGGTCGAGATAGACCCATCTCGCGACTGAGGAACCCGGCATGGGGTTCAGGCTACCGATGTGGTTCGTGCGCCCTTGCCGTGGTGGAATGGCACGGTGAGCGACAACCCGTTCGGGCTGCATGGATACACGCCGTCGTCGTACGGTGACGCCTTCGCCGATGTCTATGACGAGTGGTACCGGACGCTCGGGGACCACGATCTCGTCGATGCTCTCACGAGACACCTCCCTCCCCGTCCGGCCGATGTCCTGGAACTCGGCGTGGGCACCGGCAGGTTGCTCGACCGACTGGTGACCGCGCGCACGGGAACCACGGACAGGTTGACCGGGGTGGACACGTCGGGTGCGATGATCGACCGCGCCCGGGAAGTCCCGTCCCTCGCGAACGCCGAGCTCGTGATCGGGGACTTCTCGGAGTCGCTCCCCGGGGGCGAATACGACCTGGTGTTCTGCGGCTACAACACGTTCTTCAACCTGGCCGACACCGGGGCGATGACACGGAGCCTCGTCCTCGTTCGCTCCGTCCTCCGCGACGACGGCCGTCTGGTGATCGATGCCTTCGTCCCCGGTGCGGACACGGGCGGAGACCGCGTCACGATCCGCTCGATCACCACGGAATCGGTGGTGCTGAACGTGAGCCGTCACGACGAGACCGAGCAACGGATCGTCGGGCAGTTCGTGGAGCTGGCGAACGGGTCGCCCGTGCGGCTCAGGCCGTGGGCGGTGCGTTACCTCATGCCCCACGAGCTCGATGCCCTCGCGGAGCGGGCCGGTTTGCGCCTTCTGGAGCGTCATGGCGACGGAGCCTCCGCCGCCTTCACCCCCGAGTCCCGGCGACATGTGTCCGTCTACGGTCCCGCATAGTCGGTTGGCACCCCGAAGTGCGCGGTTCGCACCTATCCTTTGTGGGCAGTGAGTCAACTTCGTCTGAACCTGTTGACCGGCCGGTGGGTCACCATCGTTCCGGACCGCGCGCAGCGCGCCACTGACTTCGCGCCGCGTGCCACCCAGGTGGAATCGGACCCGAATCTCCCCTGCCCGTTCTGCCCCGACGCAGTGAACCCCGACCCGTCATTGACGGAGGTGCTGGATGGGAACGGCGACTGGACCATGCGTGTCGTCCAGAACCGCTACCCCGCGTTCGTCGGCGACGAGACGCTGTCGGTGCGCAACATGGGCCCGGTGCACGTCATGGCCGAGGCGAGCGGCATCCATGAGGTGTTCGTGTTCACGCGCGACCATGACGACAGGCTCGAGCGGTTCACCGACGAGGTGATCGCCGACATGATGAAGACTCTCCGCGCGCGATTCCGTGCGCACAGCGAGATGCCGAACATCCGTTACACGCAGGCCATCGTGAACCATGGCCGCGAGGCCGGCGCCTCGCTCGCCCATCCACACGGCCAGTTGCTCGGCCTCCCGTTCGTGCCGGGCGAGATCCTCGAGGAGGAGCGTGCATTCGAGCGCTTCAAGGGCGGCTGCATCGTGTGCACCACCAGCGACGTCGAGGCCGACGGAGAGCGTTTCGTCCTGAAGAACGAACACGCCATCGTCGTGTGCCCCTACTGGAGCAGCAGCCCGTACGAGCTGCTGATCATGCCGCGGTCGCACTGCCAGCACATCACCGACTGCAACGACGAACAGGCGACCGGCGTCGGCATCGCCATCCGTGACGCCATGCGCCAGATCGTCGCCACCATCG
>JBEGQK010000204.1:0-2603 GCA_041180985.1 Actinomycetota bacterium | reverse complement strand
ATGTCGGTCACCCATGACGCATGCATGTCGATGGGGGCCAGGGTGCTGAGCACCGACCTCGTCGAGGCGTGGATGCACCACCGCAACGACACGAGCGGCCTGCAGGCGCTCACGCGCAAGGGGTACGTGGTGGACACCATGGAGGTCGCCGCGAACTGGGCCCTTCTCGACGACGTGGTGGACCAGGTGGAGACGGCGATGCTCGGCGTGAGGAACGCGCGCACCGCAACGTGCCATCTCTCGCACAGCTACATCGAGGGTGCCTGCGTGTACTTCACGTTCGCGGCGAACCCGCCGGCAGAGGAGTTCGAGGACACGTACCGCGGGCTGTGGGCGGCGGGCCAGAGCGCGGCCATCGCGGCGGGGGCGAGCCTCTCCCACCACCACGGCGTCGGCTACAGCCGGGCTCCGTTCATGCGTCAGGCGCTCGGCAACGGCCTCGACGTCCTGCGCGCGGTGAAGAAGGCACTCGACCCGAACGGGATCCTGAACCCCGGGAAGCTCGACCTGTGAGGACACTCGTCATCGACGTCGGCACCAGCGGCCTTCGGGCCGCGGTCGTGAATGATGACGCGTCGATCACCGGTCTGCACCACGAGGAGTTCGCCGCCTCCACGCCGGCACCCGGCTTGGTGGAGTTCGACGCGGAAGCAATGTGGCAGGCCGCCAAACGGGTCGCGCTCGCCGCCATGGACGGGAGCCACGTCGATGCGGTCGGCATCACCAACCAGCGCGCGTCCACCATCGGGTGGAGGCGCTCCACCGGGCTTCCGATCGGCCCGGCAATCGGTTGGCAGGACCTGCGCACCGTCGGCGACTGCATCATGGCGCGCGCCAACCACGGGTTCACGCTCGCGCCGAACCAGAGCGCAACGAAGATCGCGTGGATGCTCGCGAACCATTTCACCGACGACGCCGCGCGGTCCGATGACGACATCCTCTTCGGCACGGTTGATTCGTGGCTGGCCTGGAAACTGTCGGGCGGTGAGTCTCACGTCATCGACCACACGAACGCAGCCGTCACCGGTCTCACCGTGGCGAGCGGGGTCTCGTGGAACCAGCCGGTCCTCGACGCGCTCGGGGTGCACCTGCACCAGCTCCCGCGCATCGTCCCCACGTCGGGCCACGCCGCGATCGCATCCGGGCTTCCCGGTTCACCGCCGATCACCGCGCTCGTCGGCGACCAGCAGGCGTCGCTAGTCGGCCAGGGGTGCATCACGACCGGCGCGACGAAGATCACGTTCGGCACGGGCGGAATGCTCGACATGTTCGTCGGCACCGTTCCACCCGCGAATGCCCGGCGCAACGCGGGCGGGACATTCCCCATCGTTGCGTTCTCGGGCACTGACGGACACTTCTACGGAGTCGAGGGCATCATGCTCTCTGCCGGCACGAACGTGGAGTGGCTGCGCGACGACATGGGGCTCATCTCGACGCCGGCGGAGTCGGACGACATCGCAGCAGGTGTCGCGTCGACGGACGGTGTGGTCTACGTCCCTGCACTGCTCGGGCTCGGTACTCCGCACTGGGACTACGGCGCGCGCGGCGCGTTGTTCGGGATCACCCGCGGGACCACCCGCGCACACACCGTGAGGGCGGTACTCGAGGGCATCGCGCACCGTGGCGTCGACCTCGTGGATGCCGCCGAAGCCGACACCGGCATCTCGATCTCCACGATCAACGTGGACGGCGGGATGAGCCGCAACCGGACCTTCGTGCAGGCACTGGCCGATGCCGCGGGCAGGCCGGTCACCGTGTCACCCGTCACGGAAGCAACCACGCTCGGCGCGGGCCTCCTTGCGGGCACCGCAGTCGGTCAATGGCAATCACTCGCGGATGCCTGTTCCCGCATCGGCGGATTCCGCACGGTCAGCCCATTGGGAGCACCGGGGGTCTCACGACAACAATGGGGAGAGGCCGTGTCCCGGGCCAAGGCCTGGATACCCGACCTGTCAGCACTGGACTTCTAGTGTTGTCTCGCGACGAATCGCCTACGCACAAAGGATGCCCCCTCGTGGACACACATTCACCCGAAACAACAGAGTCGGCCCCGACCTCTCGCCGCGCACTCCTCGCCTCGCTCGTCGCGGCGGGTGCGGCAGTTGCAGTCGCCGGCCGTGCCTCCGCCGCTGACGAGCCCGCACCGACCACCACGGCTCCCCCGCTCCGCTCGGACTCCGACGCCGCCACGATCAACTCGCTCATCACCCGCGAGGCCGCCATGGTCGCCACGTACGCAGCGGCAAAGTCCAACGTCTCCGGCGACGACCTCGCGGTGCTCGAGCTCATCGAGGCCCACCATGTCGCATACGTGCAGGCCCTCGCCGGCTACCTCGGTCGCAAGGCCGGTGCCACAACCGCCCCTGCACTTCCCGTGAACGCCGGCAACTACGCAGCTCTCGCCCCGCAACTGGCTCGCCTCGAGGCGGCGACCGCCAGGACCCACATCGACGCACTGAAGTCCATCCAGGGCCTCGATGCCGCGACCCTCGTCGCCTCCATCATCACCGTCGAGGCCCGCCACGAGGCAGCACTGGTGGTGTCCTCGGGCGGTTCGGTCGACTCCGTGGCCTATGGCGCCTGAGAAAAGGAACATGAAGAAC
>JBEGQK010000203.1:0-6847 GCA_041180985.1 Actinomycetota bacterium | reverse complement strand
CGTTCTTCTTCACGTCAACGGATGTCGCGACGGAACCGAAGGACGGAACCGACTTCGACATCAGCTTCTGCACTTCCGCGATGTTCGCGACGCCGGCGTCATGACCGAGCATGTGGAGCAGCTCGGCGGCGATCATCCAGTCGGCGCGTGACGTGCCGCGCGGGGTGATCTTCTGCACCACGTTCGTGACACGGCCCTCCAGGTTCGTGGTGGTGCCTTCCTTCTCGCCGTAGGCGGCGGCAGGGAGCACGACATCGGCATGGGCCGAGCTTGCCGACATGAAGGTGTCCACGGAAACGACGAAACGGGCACCCGCGAGCGCGCGGCGCGCGAGGTCCGCGTCTGCGACGTCGCTGAGCGGGTCCGCGCCGAGCAGGACGAGGCACTCCACCTTGCCGGTGGCGGCAGCCTCGAGAATCGCGGCTGCATCCTTGCCATCGACAGGTGCCAGACCGACCGACAGGGCACCGCGGACGTTTCCGCGACGGAGTGCGGGCAACACCTTCGCGGCAGGAACTGCCGAGAGGACGGCGTCGACTGCCGCCATGGTGAACGCCGCGGACTCGGCGAGGTTCGCCCGTCCCGCGACGATGGTGACGTCACCCGATGCAAGCTGGGCGGCAACGGCGGCATCACCGAGGAGAGCGCGCACGGCATCCGCCTGTGTCCCCGGCTCGCACTTCACCGAACGCCACGCGTACTTCGTGAAGCCGGTGTCATGGGATGCAACTTCGATGACCTTGAGGCCGTGCTTGGTGGCTGCGTCACGGAGACGCACGTACAGCACCGGCAGTTCCTCCTTCACGTCGGGAGCGAGGAGAATGACCGTCTTCGAGTTGCACGTTAAGTCGATGGTGGCCTGCGGGTACCCGAGGACCGACGCGGGAAGTCCGTCATCGAGCTGGGCATCGCGCATGGTGCTGCCGACGGCGTCGGCGAGGCGTGCCCACATGAACGCGTCCTCATTGGTGCCGCGTGCACCGCCGAGAACTGCCACGGAACCTGATGCGTTCCGCATCGCGCGCGCCACGGCATCGAGCGCCGCCGACCACGACGTGGTGGCGAGCGTGCCGTTCGACTTCATCATCGGGGTCTCGAGACGGTTCTCGGAGTTGACCGACTGGAAGTTGAAGCGACCGCGGTCGCACAGCCAGCCCCAGTTCACGGGGTCGCTGTCGACGCCCTGGTAGCGGACGAGTTCGTCGCGGCTCGACTGCACGACGGTGCGGCACCCGACACTGCACGTTGTGCAGGTGCTCTCGCGCTGCTCGAGATCCCACGGACGCGCCTTGAACCGGTACGGCTCGGCGGTGAGGGCACCCACCGGGCAGATCTGCACCGTGTTGCCAGAGAAGTACGAGGCGAACGGCTCGTCGGGGAACGTCATGACCTGGGTGTTGTTGCCTCGCTGCGTGAACGAGATCAACGGGTCACCGGCCACCTCGCGCGCGAAGCGAGTGCAGCGGTCGCAGAGGATGCAGCGCTCGCGGTCGAGGAACACGAGGTCGCTGATGGCGATCGGCTTCTCGTAGTGACGCTTCTCCTCGACGAAACGGCTCTCGCCGGGACCGTGGCTGAACGCCTGGTCCTGCAGCGGACACTCGCCTCCCTTGTCGCACACCGGGCAGTCGAGCGGGTGGTTGGCGAGGAGCAGCTCGATCATGCCCTCCTGCGCGCGCTTCACCTGCTCGGTCTCGGTGCGCACGACCTGTCCGTCGGCGACGGGTGTCATGCACGAGACCACCATCATCGGCCCGCGCGGGCCCTCGACCTCCACCATGCACTGGCGGCACATGCCGACAGGGCTCATGCGCGGGTGGTAGCAGAAGCGCGGGATGAACTCTCCCTCGCGGTCCGCTGCACTGATGATCAACTCGCCCTTGCGCGCGGCGACGGTGCGGCCGTTGATCGTGATGCTGACGGCGTTCGGGTCCACCGGCACTTCCGGCGTCTCCTCTGCGTTCGTTTCGGTGGTGCTCACTGTGCGGCTCCGACTGCGGTGACGGGGATGTGCGTGCGCTTCGTGACGCGTGCCTCGAACTCCTCGCGGAAGAGGACGAGCGCGGAGTTGACCGGGGCGTACGCGGACGGGCCGACGAAGCAGATGGTGTTCATGCGGTACGGGAACGGAACGGCGCTGATGCCGAGGCGCTCGCTCGACGCGTGCGGGAACGAACCCGGGCAGATCGATTCGCCGACCTCGAACAGCTGGTCGAGATCCGCGTCGGTGCCCTTGCCGTCGACGATGCGGCTGAGGATGCGCTCGAGCCACGTCCCGCCCTCGCGGCACGGCGTGCACTTGCCGCACGACTCGTGGGCGTAGAAGCGGGTGAGGGTGAGTGCGGCCTTCGGGATGTCGGTCGTGTCGTCCATGACCATGATCGCGCCGGAGCCGAGCATGGAACCGGCAGGCCCCACCTGGCTTGCCTCGAACGGGAGGTCGAGCTGGTCGGGAAGGAACCACGGTGCGGAACCGCCACCGGGCACGAATGCCTTCAGCGTGCGGCCCTCGCGCATGCCCCGGCAGAACTCGTCGCCGAACAGCAGGTCGCGGAAGGTGGTGACACCGTTGATGATCTCGTACACACCGGGACGCTTCACGTGCCCGGACACCGCGACCATGCGCGTGCCCGGCGACGTTGCGGTGCCGATGGCCGTGTAGGCGGCGGAGCCGTTCACCATCAACCACGGCAGGTTGGAGAGAGTCTCCACGTTGTTCACGATCGTGGGCTGGCCGTACAGGCCGATCGCGGCCGGGAAGTACGGGGGCTTCAGACGGGGCATGCCACGGTTGCCCTCGAGCGACTCGATGAGCGCAGTCTCCTCGCCGACGACGTACGCACCGGCTCCCCAGTGCAGGACGATGTCGACGGAGAACTTCGAGCCGAGAATGTTCTTGCCGACGTACCCGGCGGCGTAGGCGTCGTTGAGTGCGGTCGCGACGCGCTCCTGTGCGAGAGCCATCTCGCCGCGGATGTAGAGGAAGCACTGCGAGAGACCGGCCGCGTAGCACGCGATGAGACAACCCTCGATCAACTGGTGCGGGTCGCGCTCCATGAGCAGGCGGTCCTTGTACGTGCCCGGCTCGCTCTCGTCACCGTTGACGACCAGGTAGCGCGGCCACACGTCGGCAGGGGTGAGACCCCATTTGTTGCCGGCCGGGAAGCCGGCGCCGCCACGACCGAGGATCGTCGCGCTCTTGACCTCGTCGTGCACCTCGGTTGCGGGACGCGCGAGCGCCTTGCGAAGGCCCTCGTACCCGCCCGTCGCGACGTAGCGCTGCAGGGTGTGGCTGTCCTCGAGCTCGAAACGTGACGTGACGACCTTCGGTCGGTCACCCGCGTAGAAGCCCGGTGCGAACGAATTGGTGCCGCCGGCGCTCACAACGCGGCCTTTCCGTCGAACCACGCGGGTGCGGCCTTCACGTCCTCGGGTGCGTGCACCCCGGCGCCCTTGTCGGCGGGGATGTGCTGGCGCACGCGCGCGACGACTCCGTGCGCGGGGATCTCGTCGTTCAGACGCCCGGCGCGCAGGTCGTCGACGAGTGCGTCGAACGACTCGGGTGTGACGCGGAAGCTGTAGCGGTAGTTGGTCTGCAGGCACGGCGCCTCGGTGCACGCCGCCTGGCACTCGGCACGCTCCACGGTGATCAGGCCGTCGGCGGTGGTGCCGCCCATCTTCACCCCGAGCTTCTGCTCCGCGTGGTGCATGAGCTCCTCGGCACCCATCAGCGCGCACGACATGGTGCCGCAGATGTTGATGACGTACTTGCCCACCGGGTGGAACTTGAACATCTCGTAGAACGATGCGGTTCCGTACACCTCGGCCGACGACGCACCGACGAGCTCGCCGATGTGTGCCATGGCATCCTCGGTGACGTAGCCGTCCTGCTCCTGCGCGAGGTGCAGCAACGGGATCGTGGCCGAGCGCGGACGCGGGTAGCGCGAGATGATCTCCTGCGCGAGGCGCACGTTCTCTTCTGTCAGGCGGGCCATCAGCGATCGACCTCCCCGAGAACAGGGTCAACCGACGAGATGACGGCGACGGCGTCGGCCACCATTCCGCCGCGCATCATGTGGGGCATCGCCTGGATGTTCACGAACGACGGGGCGCGCATGTGCATGCGGTACGGGTTGGATGAACCGTCGCTCACGATGTAGCAACCGATCTCGCCGCGCGGGCTCTCGATGCCCACGTACACCTCGCCCTCGGGCACCTTGAATCCCTCGGTGAAGATCTTGAAGTGGTGAATGAGCGCTTCCATCGACTCGTCGATGCGTGCGCGCGGTGGCGGCGTGACCTTCTTGTTCTGCACGCGGAAGTCACCCTGGGGCATGCGGTCGAGGATCTGGTAGACGATCCGCATCGACTCACGGATCTCGTTGAGACGGATCGCGAAGCGGTCGTACGCATCCCCGTAGGCACCCACGACAACGTCGAAATCGACGTCGTCGTACCGCAGGTACGGCATGTGCTTGCGAAGGTCCCATGCGACACCGGTCGAACGGAGGATTGGTCCGCTGGTGCCGAGTGCCATTGCCTCCTGCGCGGTGATCACACCGACGCCCTGCAGGCGCTCGCGCCAGATGGGCTGGCCGTTCATCAGGATCTCGTATTCCTCGAGCCGCGAGGGAAGCATCTCGAGGATGTCGAGAACGTCATCGCGCCAGCCCGCGGGCAGGTCGGCTGCGAGGCCTCCCGGCCGGATGAAGTTGTGGTTCATGCGGAGCCCGGTGACCTTCTGGAAGAAGCGCAGCACCTCCTCGCGCTCGCGCCAGCCGTACAGCATCATCGAGACGGCACCGATGTCCATGCCGTTGGTGGCGAGGAACAAGAGGTGGCTGCTCATGCGGTTCAGTTCGCTGAGGAGCATGCGCATCCACACGGCGCGCTCGGGGATGTCACCATCGATGCCGAGGAGCTTCTCCACGGCAAGCGAGAACGCGAGTTCGTTGTTCAGCGGCGACAGGTAGTCCATGCGCGTGACGTTCGTACCGCCCTGCATGTAGGTGAGCTGCTCGCCCGTCTTCTCCATCCCGGTGTGCAGGTAGCCGATGATCGGCTTGCAGCGAAGGACGGTCTCGCCCTGCAGCTCCAGCATCAGGCGGAGCACGCCGTGCGTGGACGGGTGCTGCGGGCCCATGTTGATGATCATCGTCTGGTCCTCGTCGGGATCAGCCTCGATGTCGGCGAGCGCAGCGGCCTCCGACTCGCTCATGCGCAGCACCGCTCCGACCTCGCGCAGGAGTTCCTTCGCGCCCATGCCGGCGCGCGACGACAGTTCCTGTCCGCCCTCGCCCGTGATCGCGCTCACCGTGCGCTCGCGCGGGCCGGGTGCGGGTGCTTCGACATCGGTGGTGTCGTGCTCGGCCACGCTCATGCGTTCGCCCCCTTGAACTGCACGGGGATGCGACCCGGGTCGTAGTCCTTGCGCAACGGATGGCCCTGCCAGTCCTCGGGCATCAGGATCCGTGTGAGGTCGGGATGGCCCTCGAAGACGATGCCGAACATGTCGAAGGTCTCGCGTTCGTGTGCCTCGGAACCGGGATGCACGTCGAACAATGTCGCAATCGTCGGTTCGTCGCCCGGGACCTGCACGCGGACGCGCAGGCGCTCGCGGCGCGAGATGGACAGCAGGTTCACGACGACCTCGAAACGCTCGGGTGCGACGCCCGCGCCGACGGTGCGGTTCGGCATCTGCAGGTAGTCGACGCCCGTGAGGTCGACGAGCATGTCGAAACCGTCGGCAACCAGGGCCTTCATCACCTTGACGTACTCACCGCGCGGCACGAGCACGACGCGCTGGCCGCGCGACTCGATGACCGGGCACCCGTGAAGTTGCTCCTGCGTCTCCGCAGCGGATCCGTTGTCACTCATGGTCACTTCGGTCCGATGCTGACGGAGGTGGTGGCGCCTGCCGGGATCTCGAAGATCTCGACTCCGGCACCACCGTTGTTCTCGGAGCGACGGCGCATGATCTCGCCGTCCTCGATGAGCTGGTGAAGGGTCTCGATGGCGTGGATCAAGGTCTCGGGCGTGGGCGGGCATCCCGGTGCGTACACGTCGACCGGCACGATCTGGTCGACGCCCTGCACGATCGCGTAGTTGTTGAACATGCCGCCGGTGGATGCGCACACGCCCATGCTGATGACCCACTTCGGTTCCATCATCTGGTCGTAGACCTGGCGGAGAACCGGCGCCATCTTCTGGCTGACACGACCGGCAACGATCATGATGTCGGCCTGGCGCGGGGAGGCACGGAAGACCTCCATGCCGAAACGCGAGAGGTCGTAGTGCGAGGCGCCGGTGCCCATCATCTCGATGGCGCAGCAAGCGAGCCCGAACGAGGCTCCCCAGCTGCTGCGCGAACGCGCCCACTTGATGAGGTCCTCGATCTTCGCGGTGACGAAGTTGTGCTCGATGCCGGCAAGACCCTCGTCGAGAATCTGCTGCACGGCACCCATCAGGCGGCCTCTCCGTGACCGGGACGACCCTCGAGGCCGACCACGCGCACACCACCACCGGCCTGCGTGCGCGCGACCAGTTCGTCGTTGGCCTGTGACTCCGTCCCGGCGCCGCGGCGCTGCAGCGGTCCCCACTCGAGCGCGCCCTTGGCCACCATGTAGACGAACGCAACGAAGAACACCGCACTGAACGACACCATCTCGACGAAGCCGTACACCCCGAGATCGCCGTGCACCACGGCGTACGGGTAGGTGAAGATGATCTCGATGTCGAACATGATGAACAGCATCGCGATGACGTAGAAGCTGACCGGGAAACGCTCCGGGTTGTCGCGGCTCGGCACGATGCCGCACTCGTACGGGGCTTCCTTCGCCGAGTTCGG
>JBEGQK010000202.1:0-3243 GCA_041180985.1 Actinomycetota bacterium | reverse complement strand
CTCAACTGGTACCGCGAGGAGGGCGTGATCTTCAAGGGTGGTTCCGGTTCGGGCATCAACCTGTCGAAGATCCGCTCCAGCATGGAAGGCCTCGAGGGTGGCGGCACGGCCTCCGGCCCGGTCTCGTTCATGCGCGGTGCCGACGCATCGGCCGGCACCATCAAGTCGGGCGGCAAGACCCGTCGCGCCGCGAAGATGGTCATCCTCAATGCCGACCACCCGGACATCGAGGAGTTCATCTGGTGCAAGGTGAAGGAGGAGCGCAAGGCGCGCGTGCTGCGTGACGCCGGCTTCGATATGGACCTCGACGGTGCTGACTCGTTCAGCATCCAGTACCAGAACGCCAACAACTCGGTGCGCGTCACCGACGAGTTCATGCAGGCCGTCGTGGAGGACCGCGACTGGAACCTGAAGGCGGTCACCGACGGCCACACCGTGAAGACGGTCAAGGCCCGCGACCTGTGGCGCCAGATCGCCACCGCCTCGTGGGAGTGCGCCGACCCGGGCCTGCAGTTCGACACCACCATCAACAAGTGGCACACCGCCCACGCGTCGGGCCGCATCAACGGTTCGAACCCGTGCTCGGAGTACATGCACATCGACAACTCGGCGTGCAACCTCGCGTCGCTGAACCTGCTGAAGTTCCTTGATGACAACGACCGTTTCGACGTCGAGGCCTACCGCCACGTCGTCGAGGTCATGTTCACCGCACAGGAGATCCTGGTCGGCCGTGCGGACTACCCGACCGAGCCGATCGGCGAGAACAGCCGCAAGTTCCGCCAGCTCGGCATCGGCTACGCGAACCTCGGTGCGCTGCTGATGGCCCTCGGCCTGGCGTACGACTCCGAAGAGGGTCGCGCATGGGCAGCAGCCCTCACGTCGCTCATGACCGGCCACGCGTACGCCACCAGCGCACGCACCGCCAGCCGCATGGGACCGTTCTCCGGCTTCGCCGAGAACGAGAAGTACATGCTGAACGTCCTGCGCATGCACCGTGACGAGCACGCAAAGATCGCGAACAAGGACTTCATCCAGAGTGACCTGTTGGTCGCGGGCCAGGAGAGCTGGGACGCGGCAGTGCGTGACGGCGAGGAGTACGGCGTGCGCAACGCGCAGGCATCGGTCCTCGCCCCCACCGGCACCATCGGCCTCATGATGGACTGCGACACCACGGGCATCGAGCCCGACCTCGGTCTCGTCAAGTTCAAGAAGCTGGTCGGCGGCGGCTCCATGAGCATCGTCAACCAGACGATCCCGCGCGCGCTGCGCCGTCTCGGTTACAACGCCCAGCAGGTGGACGACATCATCAAGTACATCGACGAGAACAAGTCGATCCTCGGTGCGCCGCACCTCGAGTCCAGCCACATCAACGTGTTCGCGTGCTCCATGGGTGACAACACCATCCACTACGAGGGTCACGTGCGCATGATGGGTGCGGTGCAGCCGTTCATCTCGGGTGCCATCTCGAAGACGGTGAACATGCCGGAAGAGGCCACCATCGAGGACGTCGAGAAGCTCCACCAGTTGTCGTGGGAACTGGGCATCAAGGCCGTCGCCATCTACCGCGACAACTGCAAGGTGGGCCAGCCGCTCAGCACGGTGAAGAAGGACGACGACAAGGCTGATTCGTCAGCCTCGTCCGATGCCGCTGCAACCGCCACCCAGGTGGTCGAGCGCGTCGTCGAGAAGATCATCACCCAGCCGGTGCGCCAGAAGCTGCCGCGCTCGCGCCGTGGCCGCACCTTCGAGTTCCGCGTGGCGGACTGCAAGGGCTTCGCGAACATCGGCGAGTACGAGGACGGCCGCCCCGGCGAGATGTTCCTGACGGTGTCGAAGCAGGGTTCCACCCTGTCGGGCATCATGGACGCGTTCGCCAAGTCGATCTCGTACGGTCTGCAGTACGGCGTGCCGCTGCGTGCGTTCGTGGAGGCGTTCACGAACATGCGCTTCGAGCCGGCCGGCATGACCGACGACCCGGACATCCGCATCGCGAACTCGATCATGGACTACCTGTTCCGTCGTCTCGCACTCGAGTACATGTCGTACGACGAGCGCGCGGAGCTCGGCATCTTCAGCCGCGACGAGCGCATCCAGCCGACGCTCCCGGGCGTCGAGGAGTCGGTCGTGGAGACCACGAACGGCAACGACATCCAGATCGACCCGAAGACGATCCCGTCGGCGGGCGAACTGCAGCAGTCGATCGAACTCGGCACCGCGCCGAAGGCTCCGATCAGTGACCACTCGGCCCCGCAGGGCATCGCACGCCAGCACAGCGACGCACCGATGTGCATGATGTGCGGGGTGCAGATGCAGCGCGCCGGCTCCTGTCACGCGTGCCCCAGCTGCGGTTCCACCAGCGGTTGCAGCTGACCAACACGTGAGCGCTGCTGAGGCAGCACGAACAACGAACGGCCCGGGGGAGACCCCGGGCCGTTCCACGTGCGGGTGTCGGCGGGGCTACTTGCCGTAGAGGTGGACGAGTGCCCGCGTCAGGCTGGCCGGCGCGAGCGTGATGTGGTGCTCGCCGGGAAGGACCGCACACAGCGTGTCGGCGCCCGCGGCGCGCGTCATCTCCCCGAACGCGACCGCATTGCGCACCATCGCGGCCATCTCCCGCTGCGGGCCGTTCGCGAACAGTTGCGGCCACACGAGCGAGAGGTCGCCCTCCTCGTGCTCGCCGGCGGTGATGACGGCGCGGTGGCCGGCGGGTCGCTCGGGGAGCGGTTCGCGCACCATGGATGCGTCGCTCCACCACAGTGACGGGCTGATCGCCACGAGGTCGGCGAAGACGTCGGGTCGCTCACGCCATGCCCATGCAGCACAGAGCCCCGAGAGCGACCAGCCGCAGATGCCCACGTGCGATTCGTCGACGCTCACTCGCCCGCGCACCTGGGGGATGATCTCGTCGACGATCGTGGCGACGAACGACGCCGCGCCGCCCATTCCCTTGCTGACCATCGCGTTGTCGTTCCCGAACGGGCCGTGCAGCGTCCATTCCACCGGCGTGAAGTCGCGGAACCGCGCCCCGATGTACTCGAGCCCGAGCGGTTCATCAGCCATGATGCCGACCATTGCGACCGGCCCGAGCGCGCCCATCGTGGAGACCGAGATCGAACGTGCTGCCTCGGTTGCGGTGAGAATCATGGTGTCACCGTCGAGGACGACGAGCAGCGGCACGGGGTCCTTCGTGGGGACCATCGGTGTGGTCAGCGTGACCCGGTAGCGCTCACCGTTCGCGGTTGA
>JBEGQK010000201.1:0-3624 GCA_041180985.1 Actinomycetota bacterium | reverse complement strand
CACCGAGTCGGTGATGAGTCCGTCGTCCATGCTCATGATGACGAGGGTCGAACCTTCGGCGATCACTTCGCGCAGCTTGCTGGGGTTCGGCTGGGTGTCGCCCTCCCACCTGACCCATGTGAGACTGCCCAGACCGAGCACCTCCCCGAGTCCGTCGAGGGCAACGGACCCGTCACGGCCACCGAAGATGACGACGCTCTTGCCCTCGTACTCCTTCCTCACCTCGGCCGCCAGCTCGCGCGCGTAGGTCTCCTCGAGCCGGGAGAGGTCGGGGGAGCGGTCCATCACGCGGGTCATGCGGGAGATGACCTCGTTGATCTGTGCGCGGTAGGCGACGTTCCAGTCGTCGGAATCCACGAGACGCAGCTCGATGAACTGGATTGCCTGCTGCGCGAGGATGAAGTCACCGTTGGAGGCCGCCTGGTCTGCGGCCATGTAGGCCAGCACAAGTGCGGCCCGCCGCGCCTCGACGTCCTCGCCGCGGTCGAGCCCGATGGCATTCGTCAGCATCAACCCGGGGAGCCGTTCCGGATGGATCAGCGGACGCAGGGTCTGTACCGTGCCGAGGTACTCGTCCACGTCGCCACCCGAATAATGGATGAGCACGTCGGCGTCGTCCCCGGCGAACTCGAGCAGACCGCTCGCCAGGGCGATCGACACTGCCTCCCGGCGCAGGGAGGACCAATCGGGGCTGGAGAGCAACGAGTTGTGCGCGATCCTGATGCCGAGCTGGGGGTTGATCGCGCCGAGCGAGCGGACGATGGCGGCGGTTGCCGTCTCGCCACGGTTCCTGTCGGCCATCGCGAGCAGGAGGCGCGCTGACTTGTCCTCACTCATCACCATGCCGGGAAGTTCGGCGAACCACTCCACGGTCTGGTCGGGGATGTGCGCCATCGCCGTCACGATCTCCTCGAAGAGGACGGAGTTCGCATCGCTGCTCGACAGGTCGACGCGGTCGAGGAGGTTCTCGGCGTCGCCCTGCTGGTCCAGGAACAGTGCGGCGAGCAGCGACCACCACACGGCCCGCGAGTCGTTGCGCAGTGCCAGGGCCTTGGTGAACTCGTCCCGGGCTGCGGCGTGACGTTGCTCGAGGAGATGGAGACGGCCCCGTTGCACCATGAGTTCGGGGTCACCCGGGAACACGCTGGACAGACGAGAGAGAAGGTCCTCGGCCCTGCTCCGGTCACCCTCCGATCCGCGCACCACGTCGTCGAGGAACCGCGTCCACTCGGGTCCGAGGATGCGCGGGCCGGATGGGTCGACCTTGTCGTTGGTCTCAACTTCCACGACGAGCGGCACGTACGCCGAGAACTGGGGGTCGGGCTGGACCTCGACCTGCACCGAGGCCCGCCCGGACTCGAGGAAGTTCACCTCGAGGTCGATGAACCCGTCACGCGGGAGCCGCGGCGGCAGCTGGATGTCGCCCATCACCCCGCCGATGGAGGCGTGCAACCTGCGGGAACTGAGCGCGTCGTCGGAGAGGTGGGGGTTGTAGGAGAAGAACGTGAAGGTGGTTCCCTCCGACTGGCGGGCCCGCGTGATGGGTCCCTCGGGGCGCCCGTCAGACATGCCCTTGTGCGGCCTGAAGAACACGGTGTTCTCGAAGGTGGGCCTGTCCCATCGGCTGGTAAGGAAATCGATTGACTTCTTCCATGTGCCGACCGACTGTCCGAAGCCGATCTCGTTCGTCTCCAGCCACTCAGGTCGCAGCGGTGCCACGAACGTGTCGGGAGGTGTCGTGCCTTCGCTCGATTCCCAGGTGGAGAGCCGCGTGTCGAAGTCCGTGGGTATCGACAGGTAGGGGCCGAGCTGGAACACGAACCGGTACACACCGATCTGGTCGTCCTTGATGGGTGGCTCGACAAGCGTCATCACACGGCTCGGCAGCGCATGTTCCAGGTCCTTGTCCACGAGGAACGAGACGGCGCGGAACTCCTCTCCCGACTCAATGAGCGACAGCACGACGGGATCGATCCACTGGAACCGGTACGCCGTGCGCGTGTACTCGCCTGGCACCGCCCGCAGCATCTTGATGATCTGGTCGCGGTACTCCTTGCGGAGACAGCCTCTGAAGAGAGCGACAGTGTTCATTGAACCCCCCGGTCCGCCCACTGGACGGAGGAGAAGGGTAGCGACGGCACCGACGATGCGGTCACGGGCCCCCCGTGTCCCGCCGGGCCCGCGGCCCGTCTCGCGCTAGCTCAGCAGCCCGCGGGCGGCGGCGGTGATTCCCGCGGCGTCCAGGCCGAACGAAGCGAGGATCGCATCCGGCTTGGCGTGGGGAATGAATCGCGTGGGCACGCCGAGCGACTCGCTGTGTCCCGCGAACCCGTGGTGACGCACCGCATCGACGATCGACATCCCGATGCCGCCGTCACGGATGCCGTCCTCCACCGTGAGCACGGCCGAGTGCCGTGCAGCGTCGCGCAGCATGGCGTCGTCCAGCGGCACGCAGGAGCGAACGTCCCACAGCGTTGCGCGCACACCCGACGCCGCAAGTTCCTCCACGGCCTTCTCGGCGGCACCCACCATCTTCCCCACGGACAGAACCGCGAGCGAACCGTCGCCCTCCGCGAGCCGCAGCGCCGAGAGACCCGAGCCCACGGAGTCAGCGGGAACGTGGCGCGCCGCGCCCTTCGGGTAGCGGATCACCACGGGGCCGTCGTTCGCGAGCGACATGGCGTCGTGCAGCATCTGCTGGAGGTCCTCCACGCTCGAGGGTGCGAGCACGCGCATGCCAGGCACCTTCGAGAGAAGGGCAAGGTCATAGATGCCGTGGTGGCTGGGGCCGTCGTCGCCGGTGACGCCGGCACGGTCGAGACAGAACACCACGGGCAGGCGGTGCAGCGCCACGTCGTACACCACCTGGTCCCACGCGCGGTTCAGGAACGTGGAGTACAGGGCGACAACGGGGCGCAGTCCGCCGAGTGCCATGCCGGCCGCCGCGGTGACTGCGTGCTGCTCGGCGATGCCGGTGTCGAGGAAACGGTCGGGGAAGCGCTCCTGGAACTCGAGCAGCCCGGTGGGCCCCGGCATCGCCGCGGTGATCGCCACGATGCGTGTGTCGGCCTCGGCCTCCTTCACCAGCTGCTCGCTGAACCCCTGCGTGTACCCGGTGGGTCCGCTGCCGGTGGGGCCGGTGGCGGGGTTGAACGTGGGTGTGTCGTGCAGATGCTTCTCGTCGTCGTCCTCAGCGAAGGAGTAGCCGCGGCCCTTCTGCGTGAGCACGTGCACCACGATGGGCCCCGTGTCGCCACGCTCGATGGCCGAGCGGAACGCGTGCTCCAGTTCGCCAATGTCGTGGCCGTCGACCGGGCCGATGTAGCGCACACCGAGCGCCTCGAAGAATGCCGGTGGCTGGAGGAACTCGCGCACTGCGGCCTTGAACGCCTCGGCTGCCTGCTCCGCCTGGCGGCCGATCACCGGCAGGTCACGCAGGAACGACTCCAGCTTGCGTTGGCGGCGCACGTACGTGGGGTTCATGCGGATGTTCGTGAGGGCAGTGCTCAGCCTCGCCGTCGCCTTCTCCGTGATCGGCTTCCCGGCGCCGCCTGTGGCGAGGTTCGAGATGGTGGGCGCGTAGCTGCGGCCGTTGTCGTTCAGCACGATGATCACGCGGCGGTT
>JBEGQK010000200.1:0-2621 GCA_041180985.1 Actinomycetota bacterium | reverse complement strand
GTGAACGCACTCGTCGGCCGCGAGGTGCAGCGCACGGGCGAGGTGCGCGACGACGACCAACGGGGCAGGCACACCACCGTTGCGTCCGAACTCATCGAGTTGCCCGACGGCGGATGGCTGCTCGACACACCGGGCCTCCGCGCCGTGACACTGTGGACGAGCGGCAGGGGCATTGAGCGAGCGTTCAAGGACGTGTTCGACATCGGCGACAACTGCAGGTTCCGCGACTGCAAGCACCTGGACGAACCTGGATGTGCGGTGAACGAGGCGATCGAGGCGGGGACACTCCCGCGCATCCGGCTCGAGTCGATGCGTCGACTTGTGGCCGAGGAGCTCGCCCTCGAGGAGGAACAGCGCGAGCGCGAGAAGGCGTTCGACAAGCGCGGCGCCCGGCGCAGACCCGGTCAGCGCGGCGGTTGAGAGTCAGCGGAAGCGGATGCCGACGACGGCACCGCCGCCCGCGTTGTCCCGCACGAACGTCTCGCCGTCGTTGTCCTCGGCGCACTGGCTGACGATCGCGAGACCGAGACCGGAACCCGGCATCGACCGCGTGTGCACCGCGCGGTAGAAGCGGTCGAACACGTGCGGCTTGTCGACATCGGGGATGCCCGGCCCGTTGTCGCGGACCTCGACAGACATGTCGGCGACCCACACCTGCACCTCGCCGGCGCCGTTCGAGAACTTGATGGCGTTGTCGACGAGGTTCGACACCGCACGCTCCAGTTGGTGAGGCCGCGCGACGACGATCGTGTTGCCGCCCGTGTGGAGCGTGACCGGGATGGATGTGCGGCGCTGCGCACGCGACACGACCTCGGTTGCGATGTCGATGAGATTCACAGGTATCGCCTGCTCGTTTGCGCGGTGGTCCGTCGCCAGCGAGCTGAGCTCCGAGCTGAGCCCCGTGAGTTCGTCGATCTCGGCGCGGATGTCGGCGAGGATCGCGTTGCGGTCGGCATCGGAGAGGTCGCCGCGCTCGAGCAGCTCGGTGTTCGCGCGCAGGCTGGTGAGCGGTGTGCGCAGTTCATGGCTGGCGTCCTGCACCAGCTGGCGCTGCCGGGCGAGGCTGTTGCGCAGCGCCGTCAGCATGGAGTTGAAGCTGCTCACGAGAGTGCCGACCTCGCCCGCGCCACCGGCGGGGATGTCGTGTGTCAGGTCCTGGGTGGCGGCGATCGACTCGGCTGCCGACGCGAGGTTCTCGATGGGCTTCGAGATGCGGCGTGCGAACAGCCACCCGACGAACGCCGCGATCACGACCTGCAGTGCCGCGAGAATCGGGAACCAACGGCGCATCCCGTTGCGTGCCTCGACGACGACCTGCGTGTCCTTGGCCAGTTGCAGGAGGCTGCCATCGGACAGGGAGACGGTGAGGGTGCGGAAGCGGTGACCGCTGATGATGAGGCTCGAGCGGTGGACGCGCTTGCCGCCCGGGCTCAGTTGCTTGTCCGCGTCGGAGAGCGGCAGCTCGGGGTACTCCTGCCGCTTCATGATCTGTCCGTTCGGCAGGCGAACCTGCGTGATGGCGTCGACCTCCGTCTGCATGATCGCCTGGTTGGCGGGGCCGCGGCCGAACGCGTCGCCCCACATGAAGTTCGGGTTGTCGACGATGTTGATGATGCGGGACGCACGCTGGTTGAGCGAGGTGTCGACCTGCTTCTCCAGCTGGCCCGATGCGATCTTGTACGCACCGATGCTCATTGACATGGTGAACACCAGCACCAGCAGAGCGGTGATGATTGCGAAGCGCGTGCGCAGGTTCATGATTCCTTCACCGTGTAGCCGACACCGCGCACGGTGAACACCACGCGAGGCTCGTTGTTCTCCTCCGTCTTGCGGCGGAGGTAACCGATGTACACGTCAAGGGACTTCGAGGACGTCTCGAACTCGTAGCCCCAGATCTCCTCGTAGATCTGCTCCCGGGTGAAGACGATGCCCGGCTTCTGCATGAGCATCTCGAGCAGGTCGAACTCCGTCTTCGTGAGCGTGAGCACACGGTCACCGCGTTTCACCTCGCGCGTGTTCGGGTTCAGCACGAGGTCGCCGACGCGCGTCGTCGAAGCCGTCGCCGACGCAGTGCCGCGCCGCAGCAACGCACGGCAGCGCGCGAGGAGCTCGTCGACGGCGAACGGCTTCACGAGGTAGTCGTCGGCGCCCGCATCGAGACCGGCGACGCGGTCACCCACCTCGTGACGCGCGGTGAGGAGCAGGATCGGGATGGAGATGCCGCGGTGACGCGCCTCGCGGCAGACGCTGAGCCCGTCCGCGAACGGCATCATCACGTCCAGAACCGCAAGGTCAGGGGTGTGGCGGGTGAGCGCCTCGAGGGCCGCCGCACCGTCCCCGACGGAGGTGACGGCGTAATTCTCCAGCTCCAGCACGCGTTCCACGGCCTTGCGCACGGAGGGGTCGTCCTCTGCGATCAGCACTCTCGGGGTGTCCATGCCATGCACGGTATCCCTTGCGGCACAAGGTTTTCCGAGGCATGGGGCGATTCTTCCCTGCCTCTTACCTAACTCGGGTTAACTCCTTACCTAGCAGGGCGAAAGTGATTGCCAGCCGGGAACAACCGGTGAACAACCACCACAACAAAGGAACCCCCAATCATGAAGAACAAGTCCCGTTTC
>JBEGQK010000199.1:0-4819 GCA_041180985.1 Actinomycetota bacterium | reverse complement strand
CGAGATCGACGTGTTCCACCTGCACGAGCACGGTCTGTGGGCCACCATGCAGAAGGACGGGCCCGATTCATGAGACGGCGCAGGCAGTCGGGGCCGATCGAGAGCAACGACGACGGGACGTTCACCCTGAACCTCGGCGAGTACGAGAAGGAAGTGTTGACGTCCTTCACCGACCAGTTGAAGCAGTTGATCACCGGTGACGCGGACGACCCGCGCGTGCGGCGTCTGTTCCCGGTTGCGTACGCGCAGGACGAAGAAGCGAACGACGAGTACCAGCGTTTCATGCGCGAGGAACTGATCGCATCCCGCATCGCCGCCATTGACCAGGTGACCGGGTTCCTGTCGAGACAGGACCCGATCACGGCAGCAGAACTGTCGGGTCTGATGATGACCATCAACGGCCTGCGACTGGTCATGGGGACCCTTCTTGACGTGACTGACGACGGGGCCGAACCGGAATTCGACGATGAAGACGACCCTCTGGCTGCCCAATGGCAGTTGTACGGCTGGCTGGGATGGTTCCTGGAGTGGATCGTCGACGCCCAGACCATTGATTGACCCGTTCGGCGGGGAAATCCGTGGGCGCAAAGGGGGGCTGCCGCCGATAGTGTTTCACTGCTCTCAACCGGAGTCGTCCAAGCCCCCATCGTCTAGTGGCCTAGGACACCACCCTTTCAAGGTGGCGGCACGGGTTCGAATCCCGTTGGGGGTGCCAAGACCAAGTGGTCACACACCTGGTCCCGTGGTGAAGTTGGAGTTCACGCCGGCCTGTCAAGCCGGAGGTCGCGGGTTCGAGTCCCGTCGGGACCGCCATATGGCGGAAACGTCATACGAGGTTCGCCTCGGTCGTGCATCGCACGAACCGGGGTGCGCTCGGTCGAGTAGCTCAGTTGGCAGAGCACACGCCTGAAAAGCGTGGGGTCACCGGATCGACGCCGGTCTCGACCACCAACACGGCGGCCTGCGGGCCGCCGTTTCTCGTTCACTGCTTCTTGTCGTTCAGACGCACGAGTGTCTCCTGCGCGACGGTCGCAACGTGCGTTCCGTCCTCCGCGAAGACGTAACCGAGTGCAAGACCCCGGCCGTTCACGTACGCGTGGCAGTTCATCTCGAACAGGTGCCACTTCGTCATGTCCACGTCCCGGTGGAACCACACCGTGTGGTCGAGACTCGCCGAGAAGAACGAGTTCTCCACGTTCCAGAATTTCGCGAGGGCCGGCACGCCGTTGATGACCGAGCCGGTGGGCAGGTCATCGGAGAGGTACGCGAGTGCGCAACGGTTCAACACCTGGTCACCGCCGAAGTTCTCGGTGGTGCGGTACCAGCTCATCAACCGGCCGGCTCCGTCGCGACCGTCCGAGAACTTCATGTCGCGCGGGACGTCCTTCTGCTCGAGCGCGGTCATCCACGTGTCGGCGTACGTGAGGATGTCCGCGGGCATCGGGATGCCTGCGGGGAACGCAATGGGTGACAATTCACCCGATTCCTCCTTCACCTGGAAGCTCGCCTCGAGGTTCAGGATCGCTCCGAACGACTGGCGTGCGACGACGCGCCGTGTCGCGAAGCTGCGTCCGTTGCGGATGCGGTCCACCTCGTAGCGCACCGTCTCGGAGTTGTCACCGCGACGGATGAAGTACGCGCGAACCGAGTGCGGGATGAACCCCTCGTCGACGGTCTTCGTTGCGGCCACGAGTGCCTGGGCGACGATGTGACCGCCGTACAGACCGCCCCATGGGTACGGGTGACCGTTGCCCACATGGACGTCACCGCCGTGCTCCGTCAGCGAGAAGAGGTCCTCGAGGCTCACCCTTACTCGACCGAGATGATGACGTAGACCTGCTCGGACACGTGGCTCTCCACCTCGAACTCGCCCGCCTTGTCGGCAACGAACGTGATGGTGGACGTCTCACCCTTCTTGGTCTTGCCGGTCGTCAGGTCGTACCCGTGCAGGTGGAACTCATCGTCCGCGTCCGGGTTGGTGAGCGTCAGCGTGACCTCGCTGCCGAGCGCGACCTTCTCCACCCTGTCGGGGCTGTTGTCCTTGCCGACCGTGACGCTGATGGTGACCGCGGCAAGTTTCGTCGCGGCGGTGTCGACCGGTGCGACGGTCGTGTCGGGAGCTGCCGTTGTGTCGGACGAGCCCGAGGAACCGCCGCACGAGGTGAACGAGAGAGCGGCGATGGCGGACAGGGCGATGTGGGTGTGCTTCTTCATGGGGGTCATCCTTGTGTTCAGGGCGTGTGCCGTGCAATGTGCAGACATCTCGACGGGACCGCCAGTTCCAATTTCGTTGTATTCAGCTACCGAATTCGTACCCGAGGTCCGGTGCGGTCAGGAGCGGTGCATACGGGATTCCCGCGGCCTTGGCCATGTCTGCGCACGTGCCCCCTCGGTCGACGATCACGGTGATCAGCACCACCTCGGCACCGAACTCCCGCACAACGTCAACAGCCTCGAAGATGGAGGTACCGCGGGTCACGGTGTCCTCGGTGATGACCACCCTGTCGCCGGGCTGCAGTGCGCCTGCGATGCGACCTGTCACGCCATGGTCCTTTGCCTCCTTGCGCACGCTGAAGCTGCGCAGGTTGATCCCCTTCGTTGCGGCCACCGCTGCGACCCCGAAGGCAACGGGGTCTGCTCCCATCGTCAAGCCACCAATTGCGTCCGCAGATTCAGGTATGGACGTAAGGGCCGCCTCGGCGACGAGGACGATACCGTCGGCCCGACATGCGGTTTGCTTCGTATCCAGGAACCACGAACTCTTGCGACCGGACTTCAGGGTGAAGTCCCCGGTCTTCAACGAATGGGTGAAAATGTGCTCGCGAAGCGCCGCCCGGACCGGGTCCAACTCCACGAGTCCGGCGGGCGTGTTGGGGAACTTTTCAGACATTGTTTGCGCCTCTCAAGCAACAGCCATAGGGGTTTTCAGTAAATTTTGTTTTGCAACTCTTGGCTCGTTCACTTGACGAATGAGTCGCAAGAATGCTTCCACACATCACTAACACAGACCACCCACACATGACGAAGAAGACAGCGAAGAAGATGGCAGCCAAGAAGTCCTCCATGACCAACTCCCACAAGCAGGCACTCGCGAACGGCCGGGCAGAGGGTCGCATCATCCGTGAGTACCTGGAGATCGTCGAGGCAACAAAGCCCCGTCGCGGCCGCAAGAGGACACCGGAGTCAATCACGAGGCGCCTGTCGCTGATCACCTCGGAGCTGAAGACTGCCGACCCGGTGACCAAGGTCCGCCTGATCCAGGAACGCCTGAATCTTCGCAGTGAGCTCGCGGGAATGAAGTCAAAGACCGAGGTCGCAACTGCAGAGCAGAAGTTCGTGAAGGTCGCAAAGAAGTTCAGTGACCGCAACGACATCACCTACGACGCCTGGCGCGAGGTGGGTGTCAGCCCGACCGTCCTGAAGAAGGCCGGGATAGAGCAGTAATCAGACTGCTATTGCGTCGAGTGCCGCAATTCCGCGCGATGCGTGCTGCAGCACCCGCACCGCGTCGAATGCCGCATTGAGCGCATCAGCCGACAGCGTCACACGACTGTCAGCTGCAAGAACCTCGCGGAACGAGGTGGCCGTCTCGATCGCCGTCGCCGCACACGACTGGACGATGCGGTACGCATCGTCACGCACCATGCCGGAGTCGACCAGTGCGAGCAGAACGGACTGCGAGTACACGACACCGTGCAGCGCACCGAGATTGTGCGCCATTCTCTCAGTGTCGACCTCAAGACCGGACAGCAGCGACGTCATCCGCTTCGTCATGTAAAACGCGAGTGACGTCGAGTCCGGCAGCACGATGCGCTCCGCCGACGAGTGCGAGATGTCGCGCTCGTGCCACAGCGGAACGTCCTGGAGGCCCACCTGGAGGTTGCCGCGCAGCACGCGCGAGAGACCGCTGATGGTCTCCGCAGAGATCGGGTTGCGCTTGTGCGGCATCGCGCTGCTGCCCTTCTGGCCCTTCGCGAACCCCTCGCGCACCTCGCCCACCTCGGTGCGCTGCAGGTGCCGGAGCTCCACCGCGATGGACTCGAGCGTGGTGCCGGCGCTGGCGCACGCCCACAGGTACTCGGCGTGTCGGTCACGCGCCACAACCTGCGTTGCCGGGACGGGCACGAGACCGAGGCGCTTCGCCACACGCTGTTCCACCGCGGGCGGGATGTTCGAGTACGTGCCCACGGCGCCCGAGAGTTTGCACACCGACACGGCCTCGCGCGCGGCCATCATGCGCGAGCGGTCGCGGTCCACCTGAAGGGCCCACAGGGCGACCTTCGCGCCGAAGGTGGTCGGCTCGGCGTGGACACCGTGCGTGCGGCCGATCATGGCCGTCGCGGCGTGCTCGCGGGCCATCGTGATGAGCACGCGCAACAGGTCCGTCTGCGCCGAGATGATGAGGGACGCGGCGTCTCGCAACGCCCAGCACAGGCCGGTGTCGACGACGTCGGTGCTGGTGAGTCCGTAGTGGATCCAAGTCCCGGCCGGGGCACCGATTGCCGCCTGCACGGTGTCGACGAATGCTGCGACGTCATGGTTCGTGACCGCTTCGCGCTCCTCGACCGTGCGCACGAACGCGGCGTCGATGCTCGGAGCCTTTGCACGACACGCAGCCGCGTCGGCTGCGGGCACGATTCCTTCTGCCGCCATCTCCTCGGCAACGGCCAGTTCGACTTCCAGCCAGCGCGACATCTTCGCTTCTTCGCTGAAGAGCGTGTCGACTTCCTTCGATGAGTAACGGGGGATCATGCGCGCACCACTATCGCATCACGCGCGGGTCCCGTGCCGATGTGGGTGATCGGCACGCCCGCTTCCT
>JBEGQK010000198.1:0-9163 GCA_041180985.1 Actinomycetota bacterium | reverse complement strand
ATCGAATCGTGCTGACGGGACATGGAACGCTCCTCGTGGTTGCCCCTGCAGGCTACCGACGGCCCATGCGTGCCGCACCGATGAATCCGCGCAATTCCGCGACCGCTCGCTGCAGATCGTCGTTGACGATGACCAGATCTGCCAGTTCGCCGCCCAGTTTCTCCTCGTCCTCGGCCTTCCGCAGCCGCTCGGCGACGTGGTGGTCGGGGTCTCCCCGGCCCTGCAGGCGACGTTGCTGCTCCTCCCGTGACGGGGGCATGACGAACACGAGGAGAGCCTCGGGATGCTGCTTCTTCACCTGCTGCGCCCCGTGCAACTCGATCTCCAGGACGATGTCGTGGTCGTCGTGCGGCGCGGGCATCGGTGAGCCGTAGAGGTTGCCCAGAAACTCGGTCCATTCGAGGAAGCCGTCCGCGCCGATCTTTGCCTCGAACTCGCCCCGGTCCACGAACACGTAGGAGTCCTCCGCCTCGCCCTCCCTGCGGGCGCGTGTGGTCCACGACCGGCTCAACCACAAACGGTCGTCCTGACGGATCACCTCGTCGACGATGGTCCCCTTCCCGGCGCCGCCGGGACCCGAGACGATGATGATCAACGGTTCAGCCACGGTCGCACCTGCAGCGCTGGCCGATGTCGTCGACCTGGAAGAGAGTGAGATCCGCGAGGCGTGTCTGGTGGGCGATGCCGAGCTCGTCGAGGAGCCGCCGACCCGCCACCTTCCCCATGCACGGGTGGACGTCGAGCACCTTCACGACGTACGGGTGGGACAGGTCGGTGCGGCGCAGCACATCGCCGATGTGACCCGAGGAGGCGATCCTCGTGGCCTCCAGGATCTGCTGACGCCACGTCGACACCACTTCGAGGGTCCGGGCCTGCAGTTCCATGTTCCGATTGTAGTTGCGGGCCTATTTGCTTCCGTGAATCACGCGTGGGCGAGTCGATGGACTGCCGTCCAGTCGGACCCGCCCCTGCGCATCACAATTGACGCAGCTTCGGCGAGGATGCGGGCGCATGCATCGGGACGGGCGAACGTTGCCGTTCCCACCTGCACGCACTTGGCCCCCGCCATCATCATCTCGACGGCATCGGCACCGGACGAGATTCCGCCGACGCCGATGATGTCGACCCCGGGGAACCGTGACGCCACGTCGTAGACCGCGCGCACGGCAATGGGATGGATGGATGTGCCCGACAGACCCCCGCCACCGTTGCCGAGTGACGGCCGGCCTGTGGCAGTGTCGATCTGCATCCCGAGCATCGTGTTGATGAGCGTGACAGCGGATGCTCCCGCGCCCGACACGGACTCCACCACGTCGAGGAGACGGTCGGTGTTCGCGCTGAGTTTCGCCCACACCGGGACCGACACCTCCCCGACGATGCTTTCGATCACGTCGGCACTGAGACCTGCGTCGTGGGCGAAGATCGAATTGCGTCCCTCGAGGTTCGGGCACGAGAGATTGACCTCCACCGCGGCGATCCGGGAGCAGAACGGAGCAAGGAGCTCCGCGGCGCGACGGTAATCCTCGACTCCCCTGCCCCAGATGCTGACGACAATGGTTGCGCGCGCGGCTTCGAGTCTCGGCAGTGAGTCGTTGCACCATGCGAGCACCCCGGGCCCCTCGAGCCCGACTGCATTGATCATCCCGGCGCCGGCCACGTGGACGCGCGGGGCTGGGTTGCCTGCCCACGGCTCGTGGTACAGCGACTTCACGACGACTGCCCCGAGTTCGGAGAGATCCATGTAGTGCGACAGTTCCGTGTCGTGGCCCCCTGTGCCGGACGCGGTCATGACCGGGTTCGACAGGCGCACACCGCCGACGCTGACCGCGCCGAGGCTCTTCCACGCGTCACGCGAGCGCATCGTCATGCCCTGCCGTGGAATTCCTGCAGAGAACGGACCGTGATCTCGCTGGAGCGCTGCTCGACCAGGCCGTTGACGGCGGCGAGTGCCGCCTCGACCGTGGTCACCGACGGCACGCGGTTCGCGTTTGCCGTCTTGCGGATCGCCTCTCCGTCCTCCCTGGAGCCCCGACCGTGCGGTGTGTTCACGACAAAGCTGATGTCGCCCTTGGTGATCAGGTCGACGGCATTCTCCATGGCGGACGAACCGCCCATCTCGGAGATCTTCCCGATGATCTTGTCGACCGGCTGGTCGAACTTCGCGAGGTACTCCGCCGTTCCCGTCGTTGCAGCGATTCCGAGACCGAGCTCGCGGAGACGTTTCGCCACAACGATTCCGGCCGGCTTGTCGGCATCGTTCAGCGACATGAAAACGAGACCGCTCGTGGGAAGGGTCGTTCCCGCCGCCGTCTGCGACTTCACGTACGCGCGCCCGAACGACACATCGATTCCCATCACCTCGCCGGTGGAGCGCATCTCCGGTCCGAGAGCGGTGTCCACCTCGGGGAACCGGTTGAACGGGAGCACCGCTTCCTTCACGGACACGTGCCCACCCGACACCGGTTCCGTCAGCAGCCCTTCCGCACGCAAGTCTGCAAGGGTCGCACCGAGCATGACCCGGCTCGCGACCTTCGCGAGCGGCACTCCCGTCGCCTTGGCCACGAACGGCACCGTGCGTGACGCGCGGGGGTTCGCCTCGATGACGTACACCGCGGTGCCCATGACCGCGTACTGCACGTTGATGAGCCCGCGGACATCCAGCGCCTCGGCAATCGAGCACGTGTACGACTCGATGACCTCGACGACCCACTTGGGCAGTGTCTGCGGCGGGATGGCACATGCGCTGTCGCCGGAGTGGACGCCGGCTTCCTCCACGTGCTCCATGACACCACCGATGACGACCTCACCCGTGTGGTCGCGGATCGCGTCGACATCCACCTCGGTCGCGCCCGCGAGGAAGCGGTCGATCAGCACGGGTCGTTCGGCGGAGAGACCGCCCTCGCGGCCGAGAGTGCCGAACCGCGTGAGCTCCTCCATCGCGCTCTCGAGATGCGCGACGTCGTGCACGATCTGCATCGCCCTTCCACCGAGCACGTAGCTAGGCCGCACTAGGACGGGGAACCCGACCCTCGCCGCAATCTGCCTCGCCTCGTCGAACGTGAGGGCGGTCCCCCCCGGGGGTTGCGGGATCGACAACTGGTTGCACAGGTCATTCCACTTCTCGCGGTCCTCCGCCACGTCGATCGAGTGCGCGGACGTGCCCGCGACCAGTTCGGCGGGAATCTGCCCGGACAACTTGAGCGGCGTCTGGCCGCCGAGGGAAACGATGACCTTCGGTGGTGTGCCACCTGCCGCGCGCGTCTCGGCAGCGATGACGTTCAGCACGTCCTCCTTGGTGAGCGGCTCGAAGTACAGACGGTCGGAGGTGTCGTAGTCGGTGGACACCGTCTCGGGGTTGCAGTTCAGCATGATGGTCTCGAACCCCGCATCGCGGAGAGCGAAGCTGGCATGGACGCAGCAATAGTCAAACTCGATTCCCTGGCCGATGCGGTTCGGACCCGACCCGAGAATCAAGACACGGTCACGCGGCGACGGACGGACCTCGTCCTCGTCCTCGTAGGTCGAGTAGTGGTACGGCGTGTTGGCGTCGAACTCGGCGCTGCAGGTGTCGACGGTCTTGAAGGTGGGCAGCACCCCGGCCTTCTCGCGCAGGGTCCTGACGGTGTCCTCGTCGGTGGAGGTCAGGTGCGCCATCTGCGCGTCGGAGAACCCGAGCCGCTTCGCCCTGCGCCATTCCGGTCTGGTCAGCGACGCCGCGTCGCGGCCCTCTATCGACTTTCGTTCGTCCACGATGATCGACATCTGGTCGATGAACCAGGGATCGATCTTCGTTGCGTCCTGCACTTCATCCACGAGACCGCGCCTGATCGCCTCGCCCACCTGGAAGATGCGGTCGGGTGTCGGTATTGCCGCCTTCGCTAGCAGCGTGGCGTCGTCGAGCGCCTCCATGGCCTTCTCGGCGGGGTCAGCGTTCAGGCCGAGCCTGCCCTGCTCCAGGGAGCGAAGCCCCTTCTGCAGGCTCTCGGGGAACGTGCGGCCGATGGCCATCGCCTCCCCCACGCTCTGCATCTGGGTGCCGAGGACACCCGACGTGCCGGGCAGTTTCTCGAAGGCCCACCGCGGGATCTTCGTGACCACGTAATCGATGGTCGGTTCGAACGACGCCGGGGTCATCTTCGTGATGTCATTCGGGATCTCGTCGAGGGTGTACCCGACGGCCAGCTTGGCCGCGATCTTCGCGATCGGGAACCCTGTCGCCTTCGATGCGAGAGCGGATGAGCGCGAGACGCGCGGGTTCATCTCGATCACGACGAGTTCGCCGTTCGCGGGGTTGAGGGCGAACTGGACGTTCGACCCACCGGTCTCCACGCCGACGCGCCTGATGCAGGCGAGAGCGGCGTCACGCATGCCCTGGTACTCGACGTCGGACAGAGTCTGCGCGGGGGCGACGGTGATCGAGTCACCGGTGTGGACCCCCATCGGGTCGAAGTTCTCGATCGAGCAGATGATGACGCAGTTGTCCTTCTTGTCGCGCATCACCTCGAGCTCGTACTCCTTCCACCCCACGATCGACGTCTCGATGAGGATCTCGCTGATCGGGCTGGCATCGAGCCCGTTCGTCGCGACCTTCGTGAACTCCTCCATCGTGTTCGCGATGCCGGTTCCCCGGCCGCCGAGGATGTAGGCGGGCCTGATGATGACGGGCAGCCCGATCTCGGCGAGGACCTTCTCGGCCTCCTCCATGTTGTGGGCGATGCCGCTGCGCGGCACGTTCAGGCCGATCTCGATCATGGCCTGCTTGAACTTGTCGCGGTCCTCCGCCGTGGCAATCGCCTCCGCGTTGGCACCGATGAGTTCCGGCGTGCCCGGCACACCGACAAGTCCTTGTTCGTACAGCGCCATCGCGAGGTTGAGCCCCGTCTGGCCACCGAGCGTCGGGAGGACCGCATCCGGTTTCTCGCGTTCGATGATGCGGGCGAGGATCTCCGGGGTGAGCGGCTCGATGTAGGTGCGGTCGGCGAAGTCGGGGTCGGTCATGATCGTCGCCGGGTTCGAGTTGGCGAGCACCACGCGGTATCCCTCGGACTTGAGGACGCGGCACGCCTGCGTGCCCGAGTAGTCGAACTCGCACGCCTGGCCGATCACGATCGGGCCGGACCCGATGATCAGGATGTTGTGGATGTCAGTGCGGCGGGGCATCAGCGGTTCTCCATGAGGTCTGCGAATTGTGCGAACAGGTACCTGCTGTCGTGGGGTCCCGGTCCGGCTTCGGGGTGGTACTGGACGCTGAAGGCACGGTGCCCAAGCAACCGCATGCCCTCGTTCGTCTGGTCGTTCAGGTTGACGTGGGTGATGTCGGCCACGCCCGACAGCGAATCGGGGTCGACACAGAAGTTGTGGTTCTGGCTGGTGATCTCGACAGCACCGGAGGCGATGTTCCGCACCGGATGGTTCCCCCCGTGGTGACCGAAAGGCAACTTGAACGTGTGCCCGCCAAAGGCGCGCGACAGCAGCTGGTGCCCGAGGCAGATGCCGAAGGTCGGCACGCCGGCCTCCACGATGCCGCGGATGTTGTCGGTCGCGTTCGCGACCATCTCCGGGTCGCCGGGACCGTTCGACAGGAAGACGCCGTCGGGGTTCATCGCGATGATCTCGGCGGCGCTCGTCGAAGCGGGCACTACGGTGACGCGCGCGATGTCCGAGAGGCATCGCAGGATCGTCGACTTGATGCCGAAGTCGTAGGCAACCACGGAGAACCGACCACCGGACACGGTGTACATCTCGGGTGTCGTCACCTCGGCAACCAGGTCGATGCCGCTCGTTCCCCTGTCGGCAAGGGCCGCGGCACGCAGGGTCGACTCGTCAGCCGTGCCGAACGCACCGCGCAAGGATCCGGCATCCCTCAGCAACCTGGTGAGCCGACGGGTGTCGAGTCCGGCGATCCCGGGCAGACGACTGGCCGTCAGCATGTCGTCGAGGTCGTCCGTCGCGCGCCAGTTGCTCGGTCTGCGCGCAAGATCGCGCACGATCACGCCGCGCGCGAACGTTCCGCGGGACTCGTTGTCGGCGTTGTTCGTGCCGTAGTTGCCGATGTGGCTCGTGGTGAAGGTGATGATCTGGCCCGCGTACGACGGGTCGGTGATGACCTCCTGGTAGCCGGTCATGGTGGTGTTGAACACCACCTCACCGACCGCGATGCCGTTGTCCGGGGCATAACCGATGGCCTCACCCTCGAACACGCTCCCGTCCTCGAGGACGAGTTTGGACTCCGTGATGGGCAGCGTCATCGCAGTGCCTTTCCTTCCTTGACCACAACGTTCCCGTTGAAGACCGTGTGCCTGTTGCGTCCGCGAAGTTCCATGCCGTGGTACGGCGTGTTGCGGGACTTGCTCGCGAGTCGGTCTCTGGAGACCGACCAGACCTCGTTGATGTTCCAGACGGCGATGTTGGCGGGTTCGCCGACGGCAACCGGGCGGCCGTGCCGCTCGTCCACTCCCGCGATCCGTGCCGGGTTCCAGGAGAACAGCTCGACAATGCGCTGCGGCGTCGGGGCGACAGCGGTGTTGACGACCCCGAGCGCCGTCTCCAACCCGAGCATCCCCGGTGGTGCCTGGTCGAGGGGCATCTCCTTCGCGTGCGGTGCATGCGGTGCGTGGTCCGTGGCGACCGCGTCGATCGTGCCGTCGGCAACACCGGCCTTCAGCGCCTCGATGTCGACCATCGTCCGGAGGGGCGGATTCACCTTGTAGAGCGGGTCGTAACCGGAGAGGAGTTCGTCGGTGAGCGAGAGGTGGTGCGGAGTCACCTCGGCCGTGACGGGGAGACCGTCGGCCTTTGCGCGGCGGACGAGCTCGACACTCCCCGCCGTGGAGAGATGGAGGAAGTGCATGGGGGCGCCGGTGAGCCGAACGAGCTCGATGTCGCGGTGGAGCATCAACTCCTCGGCGATCGAGGGCCAACCCGGCACGCCCAGGTGCGAGCAACACGACCCTTCGTGCATCACCGCACCTTCGGTGAGCCTGCTGACCTCGCAGTGCTGCGCAAGTACGATCCCGAGCTCGCGGGAGTACTCGAGTGCACGCCGCATCAACAGCGGGTCCTGCACGCCGTTGCCGTCGTCGGTGAAGATCCGCACCCCGGCACCGGCGAGTGACGAGAACGGTGCGAGCGTCGTGCCCGCGCGTCCGACGGTGATGCAGCCGGAGGGGACCACATCGACGAGACCGGCCTTCTGCCCCTGCGCCCTCACGAACTCCACGACCATGACGCTGTCCTGGGCAGGATCGGTGTTCGGCATGGCGACGACCGCCGTGTACCCGCCGATGGCCGCTGCGCGGCTCCCGGTCTCGATGGTCTCGGCCTCCTCCTTGCCCGGCTCGCGGAGGTGGGTGTGAAGGTCGACGAATCCCGAGGACACGAAACAACCGGCTGCATCGAGAATCTCGGGGCCGTCGAGCGACTCCCCGACCTCTGCGACCGTTCCGTCCTTCACGCGGACGTCGAGAGTGGAGACGCCGTCACGGTTGACGACTGTCCCGCCCTTGATCACGAATTCGTTCTTCCTTGCCATGGTCAGTCCCCCTGTGACAATCCGTTCGGCGCGCCGCCGAGCAACGTGAACAACACCGCCATGCGCATAGACACACCGTTTGCGACCTGCGCGAGTATCCGCGAGCCCGGGAGTGTTCCCGGGTCGACGAGCATCTCGACCCCGCGGTTCATCGGGCCCGGGTGCATGACCAGGGCGTGCGGCTGCAGACGTCCTGCCCGCTCCGCATCCAGTCCGAAGCGTGCGGAGTACTCGGAGATGTCCGGCACGAGGGCCGAGTCCATCCGTTCCTTCTGCATGCGCAGCATGTAGAGAACATCCGTGGAGGCGATGACGTCGTCGATCCCGTGCGCGACCGTGACCCCGTACGAGTCGACATCGACCGGAAGGAGCGTCCCGGGTGCGACGAGAGTGACCTCTGCCCCCATCTTCGTGAAGACGTCAATGTCACTCCGCGCCACGCGTGAGTGCTTGATGTCCCCGACGATGGCAATCCTGCGTCCCGACATCGTGTTCCCGTCCCCGAAGGAACGGGTGATGGTGAATGCATCGAGCAGGGCCTGCGTGGGGTGCTGGTGCCAGCCGTCGCCGGCGTTCACCACCACCGCATCGGTCCACTGCGTGATTGCCTCGGGCACACCGCTCGACTTGTGACGCACCACGAACGCATCGACTCCCATCGCAGCGAGTGTCTCGATGGTGTCGCGGAGGCTCTCCCCCTTGTTGACGCTCGAGGTGGAGGCACTGAACGTCATCGTGTCGGCCGACAGTCTCTTGGCCGCGGTCTCGAAGCTGAGACGGGTGCGCGTGGAGTCCTCGAAGAAGACGCTGGCCACGGTCCTGCCGCGGAGTGCAGGGACCTTCGGGACGGGACGAGCATTGATCTCGGCCATGTGGTCGCCGACATCGAGCAATGCGCCGATGGCGGCAGCGTCGAGTTGCCCGGTGGAGAGCAGGTGCTTCATCCCGCGGTCTCCATGCTGGTGGAGATGAGGACGCCCTCGGGTCCGACGGTCACGGTGTCCGCCATGTGCGTGGGCACGTTCTTGCCGACGAAGTCGGGCCTGATCGGGAGCTCACGGTGCCCGCGGTCCACGATGACGGCAAGCTGGACCGCCCTGGGACGTCCGTGGTCGTTCAGGGCCTCGAGCGCGGCCCGCACCGTGCGGCCGGTGTAGAGCACATCGTCGACGAGGATGACCGTCGCACCGGTGAGGTCGCACGGTATGCGCGTCGGGGCGCTCGGCACGACGGGACGCAGCGAGATGTCGTCCCGGTACATCGACACGTCGACGGCCCCCAGCGGGATCTCCCTGTGGGGCTCGATCATCGCGATGGCCTCGTGCACGCGCTCGGCGATCCAGACGCCGCCCGTCTGCATGCCGACAACGACGACGTTCTCGATTCCCTGGTTTCGCTCGACGACCTCATGGGCGATCCGCGTGATGGCGCGGCGGATCCCGTCGGAATCCATGATCCTCGTCTCGCGGAGAGCGGTCGGGGGGTTCACGGAAGAACGGGCAGCGATTCGTTTCCGGGCAAGAAAAACGCCCCGCGAGCGGGGCGTGCGTGCGTCACAGATGTGTCCATGTGTTTGTCCTTCCGTTCGGGCCTCACGGGACCCGTTTGACGGTCAGGTCAACTCTACACGAT
>JBEGQK010000197.1:0-3475 GCA_041180985.1 Actinomycetota bacterium | reverse complement strand
AGAGCATCGCGGACATCTGCGCGCACACGGAGTGCAAGACGCCCACGGCGTGCGCCGATGCCGTCATCGAGTACGTCACCGACTTCCTCTCCGACCTCGCGCACAGCGCATCGCGGGTACGGTCCGCCACGTCAACCGCTCTAGAGCGCGCACGCGGCCGCGTCCGCATGAACCGTGAGCGTCTCACCACCAGGCCCCGCAACCTGCTCACCCGTGAGCAACAGAGGCTCGCCGTTCATTCGGCCACCCTGCGCGGTCTCGACCCCGTCGTCACCATGGCGCGCGGGTGGTCGATCACGCGCACGGCCGGGGGAACGATCGTCCGTTCGACAAACGACGTGAAGTCCGGGGACACGCTCACCACGCGTGTCGCTGACGGAACGATCACCAGCACAGTGGGGGAATAGTCATGGCAGCAAAGAAGACATCATCCGACGAACCGAAGGGCTATGCGGAGGCAATGGCCGAGCTGGAGACCATCCTGCGGGAGATTGACTCGAACTCAGTCGACGTGGACGTCCTGTCCACGAAGGTGCAGCGTGCTTCATACCTGGTGGATTGGTGCACAGAACGCATCACCGCCGCCCAGCTGACCATCGACGAGTTGGTTGCGTCCTTCGAGGATGACGACGAAGGGCTTGATGACGACGGATTCGAGGATGACGACGAGGAAGACTTCGACGACGAGGACGACGAGTGATCGACACAGCCCGCTTTGCCGAGCTCGTCGACCAACGAATGACCCGGGTCATCGAGCGCGAGCGCGGTCATTACGGCCATCTCGACCCGCTTGTGGACGCGATGTTCACCGAGATCGCGAGGTTGGTGGGTGCCGGCGGGAAGCGCACTCGACCGGAGTTTGCCCACCTTGGTTGGGTGGCCGCCGGTGGCGAACCGTACGCACCCACAGCTGTCAACATCGGGGCTGCGCTCGAGCTGCTGCACGTGTCGGCTCTCGTTCACGATGACGTGATCGACGGTGCTGCATCGCGTCGCGGCGCCCCCACCACGCACGTGCGCATCGCAGGGGAGCATCGCCGCCTCGGTTGGGCGGGCGAGGAGAGGCGCATTGCCGAGGGTGCCGCTGTGCTCACCGGCAACGTCGCTTACGCAATGGCAGACGCAGCTCTCGGCGACGTCAATGCGGAAGCGCGCAAGCAGTGGACGCGTGTGCGGACCGAGGTGAACATCGGTCAGTATCTCGACCTGTTGGGTTCTGCCGCCCGTCAGTACGACGAGGAACACGTTCTGCGTGTCATGACGATGAAGACGGCCAAGTACACGGTGGAACGCCCGCTGCGCATGGGTGCGGCGGCCACCGGCACGACTGACACCTCCCTTATCAATTCCCTCGGTCTCTTCGGTGAGTTGCTCGGCATCGCGTTCCAGATGCGCGATGACATCCTGGGTGTCTTCGGCGACCCGGCGGTCACCGGTAAACCCGCCGGGGACGATCTGCGCGAGGGGAAGACCACCTTCCTCACCGCATTCGCGCTCATGTACGCAGACGACGCGCGGCAGTCCGTTCTGTCGCGCATCGGGAGCCCCGGTCTCACCGACGCCGAGGTCGCCGACATCCAGGGGATCATGCGGGAGTGCGGCGCCCTGGCGCGTGCAGAGAACGAGATCGAAGGTTTCCGTGCCAAGGCCTTCGGGCTGATCGAGAACGGCTTCCTGAGTGACGACGTCCTCGCGGAGTTCGTCCGCGCTGCTGACAGGGTGACGCGCCGGGTCAGTTGATCGCGGCGTACATGTCGAGTGCTTCCTGCACTGACATTCCGTTCGCGACACCGGGTTCCGCGTTGATGGCCTCGAGCCACGGCGGGGTCACGCGGCAGCATGCAGCGATCGGGTCGTCGAGTGTCGTCCCGTTCATCGCGAGCCGCAGGAAGGTGAGCGCGTACGTTGCCGGGCGCGCATCACGGGAGAGTTCGATGAGTGCCCACGGGTCGGGCGCCGTACCGGCCCGCGGCGAGTCCGCGATCTCCGAGGTGGAACTGACGTGCACCGGCCCGCCGGCGAGCCCCGGCCCGTCGGTCAGGACCGCACCCTTCACCAACTGTGGACGCGCGCCGGAGATGAGGAACGCGACGTACGCACCGATGCCGCGCCCGAGGATCGTTGCCTCCCCGATGTGTCTCAATGCAATGTCGACATCCGCCATGAGGATCTCGCAGGAGTAGCCCCCGCCCTTCGGCACCGTGGACTGGCCATGGCCGGTGAAATCCAGTGCCCACACGGGTCCGGCCCACCGGACATCAACGGATGACATGCGGGCGGCGTCCTCGCCCAGGCCGTGCAGAAGCAGGAGTGGCCTTCCCGTGCCCTCGCGCACCTTGTGGAGCGCGAGCGTGATGCGGTTGTGCCTCAGGTGCACCGTGGACAGCACGTTCATGACAGGAACTCCAGCACCTTGCCCGCGACGAGCGCCGGCTCCTCGATGTGGATGAAGTGGCCGATCCCGTCGAGAAGCTCGAGCCTGCCGCCGGCAGGAAGCCACGGACGCACATCGCGTTCGCGTGCGCCCCAACCCATGGGTTCGTCGATCGTGCCGAGGAACCCGAGGAACGGAACGGGCAACGCTGCCATGCGCAGCGCACTCCATTCCGGTCGCCACGGACCGAAACCACCGAAGCGCATGCTGGGGTCGAGCGTCCAACGCCAGCCGTCATCGTCATGTTGCGCACCGACGGTGACGAGATACTCAAGCCATTCCTTGCTGAGTCGCGGGTTCATGCGACCGCGGCGCTCGGCGAGTTGCTCGAGAGTGCCGGGCTTGCGGATCGACTCCGCGGCTTCGTGACGGAAGTCGAGCCAACCGCCTACCTCCGTGGCGAGCATGCGCGACTGGTCGTGGTCCGGCACGTCGGGCATGCGGCGCTTGCTCGGCATCCCGTCGATGTTCACCATCTTCGATATGCGGTAGGGGGAACCGTCGCACAATTGCAGCATGACGGCGCCGCCCTTGGAGTGACCGACCACCGGTGCCGGTCCATCGGTGACGGAGGCCATCACCGAGAGTGCGTCGCGGATGTCGGCGTCCCACCCGTAGAGAGCGGCGTGGTCGCTGGCCCCGTGTCCCCGGTGGTCCCAGGAGACGACGCGCCAGCCTCCGGCGGCGAGAAGCGGAGCGAACACGTCCATCGTGCGGGCGAAGTCACTTCCCCCGTGGACGAGGAACAGGGCGGGGTCCGATTCCTTGCCCCATTCATAGACCGCAAGCTCGATCCCGTTCGCGTTGTGCCGCCGGGTGCGGTCCGGAGCCTGTGCCCCGGGGAACGTGCGTGTCTCTGCGGGTGCACTCATCGTCGTGAAAGGTTAGGGGAGTCGCATCATGGGACCATCATGGGACCATCATGGGAGCGCAAGAGAACTGTCACACCTAACATGGGTGCGTGTTCCTGCGTACGCGACTCCACGTCTATCTGCTGTGGAGCACGTGCATCTTCGCCTTCCTCGCCGTGATGTCGTCACT
>JBEGQK010000196.1:0-2576 GCA_041180985.1 Actinomycetota bacterium | reverse complement strand
GCACCGTTTAGGGTGGCGGGCATGAAGGTTGCACTGACGATCCTTGACCATCTGCGCCGCGCCGAACTGGTCTACGGCGACCGCATCGCCGTGATCGACGAGCCCGACCAGCCCGCAGCGTCATGGGGGTCCATGACGTACAGGGAGATGGCGGAGAAGGCCAGGGCGCAGGCGGCGGGCCTTGATGCTCTCGGGGTCCCGCACGGCGCACGGGTCGCGGTGGTGAGCCAGAACTCGGCGCGGCTGCTGACCTCATTCTTCGGCGTCAGCGGGTACGGGCGTGTCCTCGTCCCGATCAACTTCCGGCTGGTGGCGGAAGAGGTCAGGTACATCGTGGGCCACTGCGGTGCCGAGGTGCTGATCGTCGACCCCGAACTGGATGAAGCGCTAGCCGACGTGCCGGTGAAACACCGCTTCGTGATCGGGGCAGAGTCCGACGCCGTTCTCTACCGGCACGGTGTCGAGCCGCAACCCTGGGTGCCCGACGAGGACGCCACCGCCACCATCAACTACACGAGCGGCACCACGGCACGGCCGAAGGGCGTCCAGTTGACGCACCGCAGCCTCTGGGTGAACTCGGCGGTGTTCGGGTGGCAGATCGGCGTGAACGACCGCGACACCTACCTGCACACGCTTCCTCAGTTCCACGTGAACGGGTGGGGCATGGTCTACGCCGTCACGGCGATGGGCGGCACCCATGTCATCCTGCGCAAGGTGGACGGGCCGGAGATCCTGAGACGAATCTCCGCCCACGGCGTGACCCTGCTGTGCGGTGCGCCCGCGGTCGCCAACATGATCCTCGATGCGGCCCCGGGCGTGGACACGTGCCGCGACAGGGTGCGCATGGTGGTGGCGGGTGCGCCCCCGCCCACGAAGACGATCGAGCGCATCGAGACCGAGCTCGGATGGGAGTTCGTGCAGATCTACGGTCTCACGGAGACCTCCCCGTTGCTGACGATGAACCGCACGCGCAAGGAGTGGGTCGATCTCTCCCCGGCGGAGAGGGCGGCGAAACTGGGTGCGGCGGGCGCCCCGGCACTCGGGGTGGAGATCCGCACCGACGAGCACGGCGAGGTGCTGGCGCGCGGCAACACGGTGATGGAGGGCTACTGGGACCAGCCCGAGGAGACCTCAAAGGCCATCGTCGACGGGTGGTTCCACACGGGCGACGGCGGCCACGTGAGCGATGCGTCGTACCTCACCATCGCGGACCGCAAGAAGGACGTCATCATCTCCGGTGGCGAGAACGTGTCGTCGATCGAGGTGGAGGATGCCGTCTTCTCGCACCCGGATGTCGCCGAGGTGGCCGTCATCGGGATCCCCGACGAGAAGTGGGGCGAGCTGGTGCTCGCGCTGGTGGTCAGGACACCAGGATCGTCCCTGACGGAGGACGAACTCATCGCGTACGTGAAGACGAAGCTGGCTGGCTACAAGTGCCCGAAGCGCGTCGAGTTCCGCGAGGAACTTGCCCGCACCGCCACCGGCAAGCTGCAGAAGTTCAAGTTGCGCGCCCCGTACTGGGAAGGGTTCACCCGGCAGGTGAACTGATCACTTCCCAGTGACGGAATTCCCCAGGATCTTCCTGTGGGGGAACCAAGTGCGCCAGATGACGAGGAGGCCGAGGTACGCCGGTGTGATGACGAGCATCCGCCGCGCCCACTGCGGGCCGTTCGGGTACCTGACCGAGAGCCAGATGAAGCTGCCGAAATAGAGCACCGTGAAGAACAGGGTCAGCTTTCGCATGGCCGGGGCCTTCATGATGTGCGGGAACTGGACGTTCGTCATCTGCAGGGCGCAGAAGAAGAGCGTGAGGATCGTGACCGTGCGGTGCGAGGCGTGGAGAATGAGGAACGACGGGATGACGATGTTCCAGCCGGCGGGGAAGCCGTTGAACCAGCTGTCGTCCGTCTCCTGGTCGGTCTTGGCGAACCACAGCGCACCGGTCAGCAGGATGAGACCTGCAATCGCCATGGTGGTCGACCTCGGCACGAGGTGGGTCTGCACCAGCAGGACCGCCGGGACGACCACGCAGGTCACGTAATCGACGACGAGGTCGAGCACGTGGCCGTCGATGCTGGAGGCGTGCTCGCTCGCGCCGTAACGGCGGGCGATGGGCCCGTCGATTCCGTCGAGAACCTGGCACACGATCAACCAGATGAGCCCGGCCCTGATGCTCCCGTCGACGACGTTCTGCAGGGCGATCAGGCCGGCGATGGCGCCGCTCGCGGTGAGGACGTGGATGGTCATCCCGATCCGTCGCTGGCGTGTCATGGTTCCGGGCACCGGTTCACCCTATTGGCTCGGGCCGTAGGCTCGCAGGATGGAGACACAGAGAATGCTGCTGTCGAGGCTGTGGATCCTCGCATCAGTGGCCTACGGCGGTCTCCGGGCACTGCTTGTGTGGAAATTCCTCTCAGGGTACGGGGTGAACCCGTGGGTCTTTGCATCGGTCGAGCTCTCCTCCTCGGCGGGCTACGGGTGGGCAAGCGCCCGTCTGGTGGCCCATGTGGTCGACCGGCAGTGGACCGGACTCAGGTGGTCGGCGCCGGCGACCCTGGTGGCCTACGCGGCACCCG
>JBEGQK010000195.1:0-2507 GCA_041180985.1 Actinomycetota bacterium | reverse complement strand
CACGCGACCCCTGGATTGCACACGGCAACTCTACGAGGAGACGGTGAACCGCGGGCTCTTGACGCGACCCACAGGCACGGTGAAGACGCGCTTCGTGCCCGAGGCCACCAGCACTCCGTTGCGGTAGACCTTCACGCGCACCCCGGCAGCTGCCGACACGGACACGCGGAAGTTCTTTCCCACCCGGGTGACCGCGGTGACTGTGGGACGCGAGACCGTGGGACGCGAGACCGTGGGACGTGAGACCGCGGACGGAGAGGCCGCGGGAGCGGCCGCGGGAGCGGCCGACGGCTTGCCGGCTGCGGGTTCGTCAACGGCGTCGTAGCCGTCGGTTCCCGCCGGTGCGGACGACGTCAGTTCGTCAACCGCCTGCTCCACGGAATTGGCGGCGACGACTTCCGAGCCCTCGAACATACTCAGCGAGGAAGTGGTCGGGCTGGAGAGGAACGCGAGCGAGTTCGTCGTCGTGGCGTCGACTCCCGAGAGAACCGATGCAGTGGCATCGCTTCGCAGTCGGTCAGCCACCTGCGCGGGCGTCAGCGAACGCGCGTTGGCGAGGATCGCCGCGGCCACACCGGCCACGTGCGGCGATGCCATCGATGTGCCGCTCATGGTCGCGGTCGCGGTGCTCGAGGTGATGCCCGCCGAGACGATCGACGACCCCGGCGCGAAGAGGTCGACGCAGGCGCCGTAGTTCGAGTAGCTCGCCTTGTAGTCCGAGACCGTGGACGCGGCGACGGTGATGGCGGCCGACGCACTGGAGGGCGACGACAGGCACGCATCGGCGTTCGAGTTCCCGGCGGCGACGACCATGGTGATCCCGTCGGCCACCGCGCGTGCCACCGCATCGTTCAGGGTTGCGCTGTACGAGCCACCGAGCGACAGGTTGGCGACAGCAGGGACACCGGCAGCGTGGTTGTCGATCATCCAGTTGATGCCGGCGACGACACCGCTGGTGCTCCCCGATCCGTAGCAGTCGAGGACGCGCACGGGCACGAGGGTCACGCCGTTCGCCACGCCGTACGTGGCACCGCCCACGGTGCCCGCCACGTGTGTGCCGTGACCGTTGCAGTCCGTGGTGCCGTTGCCGTCGGAGACGGCCGTGTACCCGGCCACCACACGGCCGCCGAACTGGCTGTGGGACGCCAGGATGCCGGTGTCGATGATGTACGCCGTCACGCCGCTGCCGCTGTTCGGGCGCGTGATGAGACTGTCGAGCGGGAGGTTCCGCTGGTCGATGCGGTCAAGCCCCCAGCTCGGCGCGGCCACCGGTTGCTGTGCCGTCGAGGTGGGGACGGCGACGGCCGGTGCGCTCGCGACGCTCGTGCCGATGGCGTTCGTGGCTGTGGCCGAGAACGAGTAGGTCACCCCGTTCGTGAGTCCGCTCACGATGCACGACAGTGCACCGGTGGTGCTGCACGTGCCCGCGACGCTCGATCCGTTGGTCGCCGTCACGTTGTAGGCGGTGATGGCGCTTCCGCCGTCGGACGCCGGTGCGGACCATGACACTCCGACCCGTGCGTCACCCGCGGTGACGCCGAGACTCTGCGGTGCCGATGGTGCCGACAGCAACGCGCGCGGGGTCGCGGTGACCGTCGATGAGTAGGGGCTGTCCCCGAACTTGTTGCGGGCCTTCACACGGAAGGCCACCTGTACGTCCGGCGTGAGACCGGTGATCCGTGCCGATGTCGTGGTGCTGACCCCGTCGTTGAACACGACGAACGTGGTGGACGGCGAGACCGCGTACTCGACGATGTAGTCGGTGACCGGCGCGGACGCCTGCGCGGAGGACGGTGACCAGGCCAGCGTGACCGAGGTGTTGTTGACCGTCGCACCCAGACTCCCGGGAGCCGACGGTGCACCGGCGATGCGCGGCTGTGCCGTGACCGTGTTCGAGGGTGCGCTCGCTCCGATGCTGTTCAGTGCCTTGACGTAGAAGCTGTACGTGCCACCGCTCGACAGCCCGCTGAGCGAGTACGCCCGCACGGTGGCGGCAAGCGTCGTGACGCGGGAGAAGTTCGTGCCGTCGGTGCTCTGCCACACCTCGTAGCCAGAGACGGCATCACCGTTCGCGGTCAGCGGAATGCTCCAGCTGAGGCCGACCGACGTACCCGAGACCGATGCGTACAGGAATCGGGGCGCGCTCGGCGGCAGGACCTGCAGCGGCACCTGGACGATCGCGTTGGAGGCCGTGCTCCAGCCGACCGAGTTCAGTGCGACGACGCGGACACTGTGGGCGGTGCCGCCGGCAAGACCGGTCAGCATCGCCGAACGCGAGGTCGACGCGAGCGTGGCGCCGCGGACCCACGAGCCTCCGCCGTTCGTGGAGTACTCGACTGCGTACCCGGTGATCGGTGACCCGCCGTCGGTGACAGGAGTCGACCAGTACACCGAGAGCGTGTTGTAGCCGGCATTCACGATGCTGAGCCTCGGTGCGGCGGGGACGCTCGGCGATGTCGGCGTCACGGTTGCCGTGCCCGGCAGCGAGGTGCCGAACTCGTTCAGCG
>JBEGQK010000194.1:0-3971 GCA_041180985.1 Actinomycetota bacterium | reverse complement strand
TCGTGGAGACGTCCCTGATGTCGAAGGAGGATGCCGACACCACGTTCGCGTCCTTTGCGGTTCCGGAATCGGTGGGGGCCGTGGCGCAGCAATCCACTTCGCGCACATACATCAGCGAGATGGTGCGTGACTACCTGCTGAACAAGAGCACCGTGCTCGGTGCCACGTACGCCGAGCGGTACAACGCGCTCTATCGCGGTGGCCTCCGCATCCAGACCACCATCGATGCCTCGGCACAGGCAAAGGCAGAGAAGGCCTCGAAGGAGAAACTGCCGGCGAACAAGACCGGCATCCAGACGTCGATGGTCTCGCTCGACACAGCAACGGGAGCGGTGCGCGCGCTGGTTGGTGGCCCGGGCTTCTCCGCGGGCCGCAATGAGGTGAACCTCGCACTGCGCAGGCGCCAGACGGGCTCCAGCATCAAGATGTTCATCCTCACGGCCGCACTCGAGGCTGGGGTCGACGGCAACGACCTCATCGACGGCACGTTGCCGTGCACGTTCCCGAACCCGGGCAAGCCCGAGGAGCCGTTCAGGATCACGAAGGGCGTGAGCCAACCGTTGACGACGCTCGCAGAGCAGACCTGGTTGTCCATCAACTGTGCGTACGCACGGTTGGCCCAGATCGTCGGGCTCAACCGGCTCCCGAACGAGGTCTACAAGCTCGCGTCGTCGGCGTACCTGCGGCCCGACATCTACAAGATCTGGCCGTACGCCAGCTTCTCCACCGGCGCGAACGAACTGAGCCCGTTCGACATGGCGTCGGGCGCACAGACCATCGCCAACGGCGGCCTGCACCAGGAGCCGTACTTCATCGAGAGCATCGTCGACGGCATGGGCAACACCGTCTACAAGCACACCATCGCCGGCATGCAGGTCATCACGAAGGAAGTGGCGGACAAGGAGGTGGCCATCCTGAAGCAGACGCTCATCAAGGGAACGGCCCGCCGCACGCCGCTCGCGGGGGACCGGCCGTCGGCAGGAAAGACCGGCACCCAGGACGAGAACACCAATGCGTGGTTCGTCGGGTTCACGAAGCAGTTGACAACGGCGGTGTGGGTGGGCGACCCGAAGGGCTACACGCCGATGGTGAACATCCCCGAGTTCAAGGCTGACGGCGTCCCGCGCGTGCAGGGCGCCACGTACCCGGCCCGCATCTGGAAGGCGTACATGGATGCGGCCCATGACGGTCTCCCCGTGGTCGACTGGGACGCGCCCGTGCCCCCGACGCGCAATCAGATGCGCCTCTACCTGCCGGGTGTCGACTGCATCGCGGAAGTGGTGTCGGGCAAGTTGCCGCGCACTGCGACCGGTGCGGTGAACACGGTGGTCCCGCCGTCCACGGTCGTGCCCGTCGCGCCGGTCGTCACGACGACGGTCCCGGGCACTCCCGTCTCACCCGCGACGACCGCGTACAAGGGACCCGTCGTGAGCGTCGTCGACCCGGGAACTACCATCGCCCCCACGGACCTGAACCCGTTGACGCCGGTGGTGGGCGTCGACCCGCAGCGGTACCTCGTGTACGACTGCGCAAAGGGCGTCCCGGCATCCGTCCGCACCACCGTTGCGGGCTAGTCCGTAGCCTGTCACCGTGCTCCTCTGGTTCGTCGGCTCATCATGGGTGGCCGTGTGGTTCGTGTTCCGCGACGAGCGGTTCGACTACCGGTGGCTCACGGTCGGTGCACTCCTGCCCGACGTGATCGACGGAGTCACCGGCGGGTCGTGGGTCTTCCACTCGGTGACCGCAAGCGTCCTCGTCATGGCGGTGGTGATGCTGTCCACGCGCGGCCGTCGCTCGCCGCGCCGCAGCCTTCTCGCCGTCCCCATCGGGATGTTCATGCACCTCGTGTTCGACGGTGCGTTCAACCGCACGAAGAACTTCTGGTGGCCGTTCGGCGGCACCTCGTTCGACGGGTCGTCGCTCCCGTCGTTCGATCGCATGCCGTTGAACATCGTGCTCGAGGTGTTCGGGTTCGTGGCGGTCGCGTGGATGTGGCGCACGCACGGACTGTCTGATGCGGACGCACGCCGCAGGTTCATGGCCACCGGCGAGTTGAGAAGGCCGCAGGGCCCGCTGCCCGGGACCGGGGCATGTTGATCCTCGTGCGTCACGGGCGCACCAGCGTCAATGCGGGCGCGCGCCTGCAGGGTCACATGGATGCAGAGCTCGACGAACTCGGCGTGCAGCAGGCGCGCCTCACGGGGGAGCACCTGCGCGCGCGTTTCCCCGGGGCACGCGTGATCAGCAGCCCGTTGCGACGCGCACTGGACACCGCACGGGCCATCCACGACGACCCGGAGATCGACCGTCGCTTCATCGAACTCGACTACGGCGACTGGGACGGCCTCCAGATGGGCGACCTGGGGGATGCGTGGAAGCGCTGGCAGTCCGACCCGCATCTTCGTCCGCCGAACGGGGAGACGCTCGTCGAACTCGACAACAGGGTGCGTCCTGCGCTTCTCGAACTGGCGGACGAATGCCGCAGGAGGGACGTCATCGTCGTCTCGCACGTGTCACCCATCAAGAGCGCCGTCACGTGGGCGCTCGGGGCAGGCCCGGAGATGACGTGGAGGATGTCCCTGCACCGCGCGTCGATCTGCACGGTGCGGGTGAGGGACAACGGTCCCGCGCTGGAGACGTTCAACGAGATCTCACATCTCGGCGATCTTGCCGGGTGACGGTGAGCCGCTCTGTAAGCGGGATTCTGTACCCACTTGCGTGGGCGGTGACCATCCATCTATGCGGCCTACCCGGAGGTTGCCTCTCGGCGGGCGGGCAGCCCACCTCCTGCTTGGCCTTGCTTCCAGTGGGGTTTGCCTAGCCACGGGCATCGCTGCACGTGCTGGTGCGCTCTTACCGCACCGTTTCACCCTTGCCTGTGATGTCTCCATCCATCGGCGGTTTGCTCTCTGTTGCACTGTCCGTCAGGTTTCCCCGACCTGGCTCTCGCCAGCACTGTGCCCTGTGAAGTCCCGACTTTCCTCAATGCATCTCTGCACTGCGGTCACCCGAGCGACTCACCGTCACAGACGAGTGTACGGATGCGTCCCGTCGATAGCGAGAGAGAAACGTACCGAACCGCGCGGGCTCAGTACTCGAGGCTGTTGAGGCTCGGCGTCTCCATCAGGATTGTGACCTTGGCACCGTCCTCGTTCGGCTTGCCGATGACGACGGGGAACGATGTGAGCGGGCCGAACGCATCCGGGAGTGCAGCGGGCAGTTCCGCGCCCGCGTCGTCCACTGCGGGAAGGACGCCCTTCACGCCGGTGCGGATCATCTGCGCCGTCGCAACGGAGAACCTCGAGGGTTCGAGCGAGAGCGACATCATGGTCGAACGGAGTGCGGGGTCGTTCGTCCACGCGACGAAGGCCTGGTAGGTGGCGGCGACGATTCCCTCGAGCGCGTTGACGAACACGAGCACGTCGGCCTTTGCATTGTCGCTGTCCTTGATCGCGGCCACGGCCTTCGCCACGTAGTTCGTCATCATCTTCGTGTTGGGCTCGGTGACGACCTCGCCGCCGCGGCTCTTGATGACGGAGGCAAGGGCGGCGATGTTCGCGTTGTGGCCGCGCACGTAGACCGCCATCGCGGCCTGTGCATCCGACCCGGCCGCAGCGGTGATCGTGGGGTCGGTCAGTGCCTCGACTGCGAGCGTCTCGACCGACTGCGCCGTGCGGAGAAGCACGTCGTCGGAAACGTGTGCCTCGGGGAGGGCGGTCCCGACAGGGGCCTCACCGATGCGCCCGAGACCGGGGTCGGGGCTGCCGCACGCGGCAAGGATCACGCCGGCCGCTGCCGCGGTTCCGCCGTTGATGAGAAGTGCGCGACGGCTGACGATGGAGTTCTTCATGTTCTTCATGTTCCTTTTCTCAGGCGCCATAGGCCACGGAGTCGACCGAACCGCCCGAGGACACCACCAGTGCTGCCTCGTGGCGGGCCTCGACGGTGATGATGGAGGCGACGAGGGTCGC
>JBEGQK010000193.1:0-7213 GCA_041180985.1 Actinomycetota bacterium | reverse complement strand
GCGCTGTTCCTGCCGCTGTTGCTCACCATGATGGTGGTCAAGTTCGTGATGGTCGTGTCGTACTTCATGCACCTGAAGTTCGACAACAAGATCTTCAGCTTCCTCTTCTACGTGGGTCTCGGCCTGGCGCTGTTCTGCTACATCGTCGCGCTCGCCACGTTCAAGTTCTTCATCGCCTAGCGAAAGGCCGGGCCGACCGTGTTGGCTGCCGGATACGACATCTCCACGAACACCGACCCGTGGCGCTTCCAGTGGCACCCCGAGATCTGGGTGCTGGTCATCGCCCTTGTGGCCGCTTACGTCTACGCCGTGCGCGTCATCGGCCCGAAGGTCGCCCCCGCAGGTCACATCGTGTCGCGCCGGCAGGTGTTCACGTTCTCCCTGATGGTCTTTCTCCTGTGGCTGAGCACCGACTGGCCGGTGCACGACATCGCAGAGGAGTACCTGTACTCGGTGCACATGGTGCAGCACATGAGCCTGACCATGTTCGTTCCCCCGCTGGCGCTGATGGCCACCCCGGAGTGGCTGTTCCGCATCATCATCGGCGAGGGACGGGCGCGCAGGGTGGTGGGCTTTGCCACCAAACCCGTGGTTGCCGCTGTCGTGTACAACGTGGGGATCATGGTGTCCCACGTGCCCGGCGTGGTGAACGTGAGCGCCAGCAACAGCCCCGTCCACTACCTCGTGCACGTGTTCCTGATGACGACGGCGTTCATGATGTGGACGCCGCTCGTGTCCCCCGCGCGTGAATGGCGGGTCAGCGACGGCACGAAGATGATCTACCTCTTCTCGATGTCGTTCGTCCCCACGATCCCCGCGGGTTGGTTGACCTTCGCCGAGAACCCCGTCTACAAGCACTACAACACCCCGGTGCGCGTGTGGGGTGTGAACGTGATGTCTGATCAGCAGGCGGCCGGGGCAATCATGAAGCTCGGTGGTTCGGTCTTCATGTGGATCATCATCATCTTCATCTTCTTCCGCAGGTTCATGAGGGGCTTCTACGGACAGCAGTCCTACGACCGTTCGCAGCAGATTCCCGACGCAGAGGTCGTCGGAACGGACTCACGCCTGACCTTCGAAGAGGTGGAGGAAGCCTTCCGCCGCACGAAGCCGGCAACCGAAGACCCGCACACGCCGGCGTAGCCTCATGCGGTTCGTCGACATCCCCGTGGACCCCTCGGTGCGACGGATGGTTGCCAGGTGGTGCCTGGACGAATGGGCCCACCTGTTCCCTGACGACACCGAGCAGTGGTATCTCGACATGTACGCCGACGCGGATTCGTCGGGCGCCCGGCCGCCCCACGCCCTGGTGGCCATCGACGGCGATGACGTGGTGGGCACGGCATCGCTCGTGCACGACGATGACCTGCCCGGCGCCCCCGAACCCGGGCCGTGGCTGGCGGCGGTCTACGTGCTGCCGACCCACCGTGGCCGTGGCGTGGGTCGCGCGCTGGTGACGTCGATCATGGAGCGGCACGGGTCCGATGCGTGGTTGTACACCGAGGGCGAGATGGATTGGTACGAATCGATGGGTTGGTCACACGTGCGCGAGTCAGACATGAACGGTCACAGGGTGACCGTGATGCACTGGTGCCCGGTCTAACTCCAGCGGAATCGGCGGGCGGCAACAGCCGGAGCCGCCACGGCCCACACCGCCAGCACGACCCACGAGAGGCCCACGCGGTTGCCGACACCGGTCAGGGCGTCGCGCAGGACATCGGCCAGCGCGGACGAGGGCAGCAGTTCCGCAACGGCCCTCAACGGGCCCGGAAGCGAGGACATGGGGATCACCATCCCGCCGAGCAGCAGGAGCACCAGGTACAGACCGTTCTGCGCGGCAAGGTTGATCTCTCCGCGCAGTGACCCGGCAAGGGTGAGGCCGATCCCGGTGAATGCCGACGTGCCGAGAAGGACGGCAGGGACGACGAGAAGAGCGGTCGTGCCCCCGCCGTTCCACCCGAGGAGACGACCGAGGGGCAGGAGGATGACCAGCTGCAACAACTCGATGGCGAAGACGGAGAGCATCTTCGCGGTGACGAGCTCGCCGCGTCTCAACGGCGTGGCGCCGAGACGCTTCAGAACCATGTAGCTGCGCTCGAACCCGGTGGCGATGCCGAGGCTGACCATGGCGGTGGACATGACCGCGAGGGCGACCACGCCGGGCAGGAGGAAGTCGGGGGATTCCTGCGAACCGGAGGGGAGCACGTCGACGAGCGAGAAGAAGGTGAGCAGCAGCACGGGGATGACGAGCGTCAGGAGCAGTTGCTCGCCGTTGCGCAGCACGAGCATGATCTCGGCCCGCAACTGCGTCATGACGCGCTTCACGCCGCACCGCCCGTCACGCGCCTGTAGGCATCCTCGAGTGATTCGGTGCCTGCGTCGAGACCGTTCAGCGGCAACGACTTCTCCGCCAGCCATCCCGAGAGCATCGAGATGATGTGCGGCGTTGACGCGACGTCGATCTCGTAGGCACCGTTGCCGCGCGGGTTCACGCCGTGACCCAGGTGTGCCGAGAGGTCAACGGTGTCGAGGCCGTCGGCGGAGGAGAACCGGATCGTGCTGCGCTGCCGCAGAAGTGTCCCGAGCGGACCGGCTGCCGCGACCTTGCCCTTCATGAACATGACCACATTGTCGGCAACCTTCTCTGCCTCGGCGAGTTCGTGACTGGCGAGAACGACCGTGCACCCGTCGGCGGCGAGTTGCCGCACGATGCCGCGGATGATGTCCCGGCCGTCGACGTCGACGCCGGAGGTCGGCTCGTCAAGGAACGCAACGTCGGGCCGCGCGGCAAGCGCAAGTGCCAGTGACACGCGTTGCTGCTCGCCGCCCGAGAGCCGCCTCCATGTCGCCCCCGAGCGGTGGCCGAGACCGACCCTCTCCACGAGGTCGTCGGCGTCCATGCCCCGGTCATGGAGTGCGCAGAAGTGGGCGATGACATCGCGGACGCGGGCACTGGGGTAGACCCCACCGCCCTGCAGCATCACGCCCATCCGCTCGGTCAGGTCGTTGTGGCCGGCGACCGGGTCAAGGCCGAGGACCGAGACATGGCCCGAGTCCGCCGTGCGGAAGCCCTCGCACACCTCGATGGTGCTGGTCTTGCCTGCGCCGTTCGGGCCGAGCACCACGGTGACCTCGCCGACGGGGGCGGAGAACGACACGTGGTCGACGGCGGTGAGTTCGCCGTAGCGCACCACCAGGTTCTCCACGAGGACGCCGTTCACGAAACCACACTACGGACAATCAACGGCTCGGGGGAAAGCGGCGAGGGGTAGCCTGAAAAGCCTGTGATTGATGTTCGTTTGCTCCGGTCGAACCTTGCCGGTGTCCGCGAGGCCCTCGGCCGACGCGGCAAGCCCGACGTTCTCGCGATGCTTGACGAGGCCGTGCGCCATGACGAGCGCTCGCGAGAGATCACTGCCGAGCGCGACACGATCCGCGCACGTGTGAACGAGTTGTCGAAGCAGGTCGGCGGTCTCCGCCGCGAAGGCAAGACATCGGAGGCAGACGCGCTCCAGGCCGAGAGCCGCAACCTCGGTGACAAGGAAGCCGCGCTTTCGAACGAGGCAGACGCGGTACAGGCCGCACTGCGCGACTGCCTCCTGCGCATCCCGAATCTCCCCCACCCGGACGCCCCGAGCGGTGCGGACGATTCCGAGAACCCCATCGTCAAGGGACCGGTCAACATGCCGTCGTCCTTCACCGACCACCAGCGCGTGCCCCACTGGGAGACCGCAGCGGCTCTCGGCATCCTCGACAACGAACGCGCCACGAAGATCTCCGGAGCGATGTTCACCATGCAGCGCGGTCTCGGGGCGACGCTCTCGCGCGCACTGTGCCAGTACGCGCTCGACATGAACGCCGACGCGTTCGAGGAGATCCGACCGCCGTCGCTCGTCACGTCCGCGACGCTCACGGCCACCGGCCAGCTGCCGAAGTTCGCCGATGATGCGTACGCCATCGAGCGCGACGACCTATGGGCCATCCCCACCGCCGAGGTGCCGTTGACGTCGATGTACGCGGGTGAGGTCCTGGACGAGGCGCAATTGCCCGCGCGATTCATGGCGTACAGCAGTTGTTACCGGCGCGAGGCGGGTTCCGCGGGCCGCGACACGCGCGGCATGCTGCGCGCGCACGAGTTCGACAAGGTCGAGATCCTGGCACTCGCGACGCCGGAACAGGGCCCGGAACTGCTGGTGGAACTGCGCGACCGCGCCGAGCGCTTGATTGCCGGTCTCGGCCTTCCGTACCGCATCATCGAGATCTGCACCGGCGACATGGGCCAGAGCCACCACCGCAGCTTCGACATCGAGGTGTACGCACCGGGTTGCGACAACTGGCTCGAGGTCAGCAGCGTCAGCTGGTTCAGTGACTACCAGGCGCGCCGCGCCGACATCCGCTTCAAGCGCGCCGGCCAGAAGGGCACCGAGGTTGCGAACACGCTGAACGGTTCCGCGCTCGCGGTGCCGCGCGTGTGGGCAGCCATCTGCGAGAACTTCCGCCAGGAGGACGGCAGCGTGCGCATCCCCGACGTCCTGCGCCCGTACATGCGCGGTGCAACCGAGATCCGCCCGAAGTAGGCGCGCCCGTGGGCATCGCCGACCGCCGCATCCAGTACGAGACCGCCGGTCTCGACCGCGAGCATCTCGATGACGATCCCGTGGTGCAGCTGCAGCTCTGGTACGCGCAGGCGGAAGAGGCAGGCTGCACGGAACCGAACGCCATGACGGTCTCCACCATCGGCCCCGACGGTGGCCCGGACTCGCGCATCGTGCTGGCCCGTGGCATCGACCACGACGGCATCACGTTCTTCACGAACCGGGAGAGCGCGAAGGGGCGCGAGATCGCGCTCAACCCGCGTGCCTCCGTCACCTTCGGGTGGCTGGAGCTGCATCGTCAGGTGCGCGTGCGCGGGAACATCACGCAGGCGTCGGACGAGGCGAGTGATGCGTACTTCGCGTCGCGCCCGCGCCAGTCGCAGATCGGTGCGTGGGCGTCACCGCAGTCGGAGCCGATTCTCGACCGCGAGGTTCTCGACCGCCGGATCGCGGAGATCACTTCCCGTTACGAAGGTGTTGATGTGCCACGGCCACCGCACTGGGGCGGGTACGTGGTGTCCATCGACCAGATCGAGTTCTGGCAGGGCCGGCCGAGCCGCCTTCACGACCGGTTCCGTTACGTCCGCAACGGCGCCGGCTGGACAGTCGACCGCCTCGCCCCCTAGCGAACCTAGTCAGCCGCGCCAGCTGAGTGCGCAGTCCACCAGTGCGTCGATCAGGCGCTGGGTGTGCGGCGCAGGCTCGGGGCCTTCCCAGTCCCAGAACATCGGGCTGGCGCCGCGCACGCGGGGCGGCAGTTCCAGCTGCACGCCGGCGTGACGAGGCACGTTCACCGGGTTGTCCTGGTGCAGACCGCGAAGATCCTTCGGGATGAGGTCGATGTCGTCAATCACTTCATACGCGGGCAGGTGCTGCCTGATGAGGCCGCCAAGATGCGCCGCAAGCCTGCGGTTGCCACCGCCCAGCAGGAGCGTGGTGAAGAAGCCCGCGCGACCGTAACCGTGCACCGTGATGACGGTGTCCACGTGGCCGAGGAACGCCGCCAGCCGTGGCGACTGGTCCGCGGTCACGCGGTGCGAGGGGATGTGCCATTCGAGGTTGTCCGGCTGGAGAACGCCGTAGTACGAGGCGCCGGCGCGTTCGGCCGCCGCGCGTGCGATGACATCGGTGACCTCCTCCAGCTCACCGCCGTGGAACGCCATGAAACCGAACGTGCCGCGCAGGACGCATTCCTCGCGGACACCGTCCGAGGCGAGAAGATCGGAGAACTGCATGGTCAGCCCACTGACTCCCTGCGCCTCCGGATGATGAACACCGCACCACCGATGACCACCGCGAACACCGCGGCGAGACGCCACGCACCCTGTCCCTGCAGGAACGACGCGACGCTCGACTGCCATCGGTCCACTTGTCCGGTGACACCGTCGCCGCCACGGTCGGTGATCGCGCCGAACCAGTACCAGGAGAGATAGAGACCGGTCAGCGTGACGAGCACGGCTGATGCGCCGTCGAACCAGCGCAGCCCCCGCCGGAGGAAGCGCACGAACCCGTTCTTCGCGAGGGCAATCGCGACGGTGAGCGATGTGACGAGGAGGCCCATCCCGAGGCCGTAGAGAACCACGGAGAGGACACCACTGACGTACCCGTGGCGGCCGATCGACCCGAGGATCACCGAGACGAGAAAACCGATCGTGCAGCCGATCGACGCGACGGCGTACGCGACACCGAACATGAACATGCTGCGCAGGGTGTTGTCCCGTTTCGCGCTGATGTCAGGTGTGACGATCCGTGGTTTCCACCCGGTGAGCATGCGGATGCCCATCACCACGAGTCCGACCCCGATGAGGAGGGACACGTACTTCGCGTTCTGGCTGATGGCGTCGGTGAAGAGGCGCGTGATGCTGCCCACCACGAGGAACAGCGAGACGAACCCTGCCGACACCGCCGCCCCGACCTTCATCGCGCGCGCCACGGCAACGGGCTGCGGGCTGTCGGTCCCGGTTTCCGTACCCAGGTAATAGAGCAGGTAGGTGGGGAGGAGGACGAAGCCACAGGGGTTCACCGCGGCGAGTACCCCCAGCAGGAAGCTGTACGCGAAGTTCCCCTCCAGTCCCAGCATCATCAGCCCTTCGGGAGGATCCCGGCGATGTTGTCCTCGATGTCCTGCGCGGTCAGTTCGCCGGCGTGCATCGTGACAATCGTGCCGGCGGAGTCGAGGAAGAAGGTGGTGGGCATGGTGCCCACCTTGGACAACAGCAACTGGTCCCCGGATCGGTCGAGATAGTTCTGGTACGTGACGCGGTTCTTCGAGAGGAAGGCGGTTGCGGATTCCTCTGTGTCGTTCGGGTTGATGCCGACGAAGTCGACCTTCCCCGCCCACCGGGCCGCAGCTGCGGCAAGTTCGGGCATCTCGCGCCTGCACGGCTCGCAGGTGGAGAACCAGAAGTTCACGACCGTGGGCCTGCCCGCCAGTGTCGGTGTTGTCTCTCCGCCGCCGGGGAGGGAGGTGAGTGCCGCGAACCCGAACGTCTGACCGGCGGTGTTCGCGTTGGTGCTGATGGTGGGGTCCTGCACCACGCCCGGGTTCGTGAGTTTGGCGTCGACGTCGTCGGAGGACCGGCTCAGGGCCCATCCCCCGACGACGCCAACAATCAGCG
>JBEGQK010000192.1:0-3033 GCA_041180985.1 Actinomycetota bacterium | reverse complement strand
GCTCCCGAAGGGTGCCTACCTCGAACTGCACGTGACGGTCGACAAGGACTGGCAGCAGCGCCCCGACCGTCTCGAGCGACTGGGTTACTGACCCGTCCTACGGCTGCGTCGATGTGATGTCGCGCAGGAACTGCTCGACCTCGGCGCGGTCACGCGTGCGGGTCATGGGCGGCATGGCGGCAATCAGCGTGCGCCAGTAGCTCTGCGTGGCGAGCCTGCGGTCGAGTACTGCGACGACCCCCTTGTCGGTTGCCGTGCGGATGAGCCGTCCCGCCGCCTGCGCGAGCGCCGTCGCGCAGATGGGCAGGTCGATCGCGCCGAACGACTTCTCCCGGCCGACGTCCTCGCGGCGCGCTTCCAGCAGTGGTTCGTCCGGCCGGGGGAACGGCAGTTTGTCGAGCACCACGAGCGAGAGCGTTCGTCCCGGCAGGTCGACCCCCTGGAAGAAGGACTGTGACGCGAAGATGCAGGCGTGTTCGTCCTCCATGAACATCTCGATCAGCCGCTGCCTCGAGAACTCGGCAGGTGTGAGGATGGGGAAGGGGACCCGGGTGCGGAGCTCTTCCGTGGCCGCGTTCAGCGCTGCATTGCTGGTGAACAAAGCGAGAGTTCGTCCGCCGGCCGCATTGATGAGCGCCTCGAGCTCGTCGTGGACGAAGTCGCGGAAGTTCCGGGCGTTCCGGTCGGGGAACTCCGGTGAGCAGTACAAGCGCGAGTTGCGCTCGTAGTCGAATGGTGAGCCGACGACCAGTTGTTCGGTGCCCTCGAGATCGAGACCCACACGCTGGGGGAGCGACGAGGGAACGGTGGCACTGGTCAGGACCGCCGAGTGATCCGACCACACCGCCTTTTCCAGCACCGGGCCGACGTGGAGCGGCTTGATGTGGAGGACGGGGCGGTCGTCCGGTCCGTCGACATAGGCGACGTAGCCCTCGAACGACCCGAGCGCGAGGTCGATGGCCTCCGCGAGCCGTGAGCACTGGGTCTGCGCGCGCAGGCTGCGCTGGCTGACCGTCTCGTTGTCCGTCTTCACGGCCCGGAGTGCCTCGAGGACGGAGTTCAGCTCGATTCGTGCAGTGGAAAGAGGCGTCGTGATGGCACCGTGCAGCGGGCTGGACAGACGCTGGCCGTTGTAGGCGGAAAGTGCGATGGCGAACCTGTCGCCGGCGCTCTCGAGCGGGTTGGTGATGTTCGGGTCGGCGATGACGCTGCGCACGGCGGCAGCTGCTGCGGCGAAACGCTGCCCGCGCAGCTCGACGCCCGCGGTGTCGCTGATGATGGACTCGAGCTGGTGGACCTCGTCGAAGATGACGACCTCATGCTCGGGCAGGATGGCGCCGCCCGAGGCGACGTGGAGCCCGTAGAGGTGGAGGTTGACCACCACGACGTCGGCCGACTGGGCCTTCGCTCGCGCGTGCTCGGCCCAGCACGACTCGCCCGACGGGCACTTCGCGCGACCGGGGCACTAGTCCGTGCCGACGGTGACGGCCTTGCGGGCTCGTTCCGACGGGGTGCGTGGCATCTCCTCGATGTCGCCGGTGGCCGTTGTCCTGGACCACTCGAGGATGCCCTCGATCTCGCGCCTCACCGATGAGGTTGTCTCGGCAAACTCGAGTTGGTTCGACTTGTCGTCGAGTTCCTTCACGCGCTGGACGCACAGGTAATTGCTGCGGCCCTTCAGCACCGCCCACGAGAAGTCGAGCCCGATGCTCCCGGCAAGGAGCGGGAGGTCGTTCTTCGCCAGCTGGTCCTGCAGCGTCTTCGTGGCCGTTGCCACCACGGTCTTCTTGCCGCTCATCAACGCGGGGACGAGATAGCCGAGCGACTTCCCTGTGCCGGTGCCCGCCTGCACGATGATCGATCGCCCGGCGGCAAGCGACTCGGCGATGGCGTACGACATCTCGTCCTGCCCGGCGCGTTCCTCCGCCTCGGGCAGTGCGGCCACCACCGTGTGCAGAGCGTCGAGCGCCGCACGCCCCGCGACCGAGCGGGTCATCGGGCCGGCGCGACGAGCGCCAGTGCGTTGTCCAGCTCGGCGGCGTCGAAATCCGGCCAGGGTCTGTCGGTGAAATAGACCTTCGCACCCGTGATCTGCCACAACAGGAAGTTCGAGATGCGCGTCTCGCCGGACGTGCGCACGAGCACATCGACGGGAGGCAGGTCCGGCGCGTACAGGTGAGCGTCGATGTCAGCCGCCGTGACCGTGCCCGGCGCGTCCGCCGCGTTGCGGGCCGCATGGACGAGCTCGGCGCGACCGCCGTAGTCGAACGCGACGGTGACCACGAGCCCGCTGTTGTGGGCAGTGTCGGCGATCGCCTTCTTGATGGCTTTCTGCACGTACACCGGGGTGCGGGCACCCTTCTCGGCGAAGGGTCGGCCGATCCAGCGAATCGACGCGTTGTTCCGGTTCATCTCGTCGACGCGACCGAAGATCTTGCGGTGCAGCGAGAGGATGTGGCGCACCTCCGGCCTGGGGCGCACCCAGTTCTCGGTGGAGAAGCCGAAGACGGTCAACCAGCCGACGCCCCGTTCAGCGGCAGCCCGCACGACTGCTGCCAGGGCCTCTTCGCCTGCCGTGTGTCCGTCGGTGCGGGGGAGCCCGCGCTTGCGCGCCCACCGACCGTTGCCGTCCATGACGCAGGCGACATGGAGCGCACGGGACGGGTCGCGTGGCGAGGGAAGAACCTGGGATGAGGACTGCACGGTGTGACAACCCTAGTGACCCCGTGTCTCGGCCGGCCCGCAACCGACGGAGCGCGTTCGGGCGTGGGAGAATCTCGGAATGGCCCGCTCCCCAGAGACCACCGCCGACGGCCTCGTGCACGTCGTGGTCTGCGGTGGCACGCCTGCCGAGTGGGTCGAACTCGGTGTCGGGGGGTGGAACCGTCGTTTCACCGACATTGCCAAGGGTGTTGCCCACGTGGGTGCGCGATGGGTGACGGTGTTCCCGCACCACGGCGACGGGGATGACGCCGACTCACTGGCGGAGCTCGCGTCCCAGTACGAGCAGGTCGACAAGGTGGAGCAGATCGA
>JBEGQK010000191.1:0-18766 GCA_041180985.1 Actinomycetota bacterium | reverse complement strand
CTGGGTTCAGAACGTCGTGAGACAGTTCGGTCCCTATCCTCCGCAGCCGGAAGAGTCTTGATGAAAGCTATCCCTAGTACGAGAGGACCGGGATGGACGGAGCTCTGGTGTGTCAGTTGTCGTGCCAACGGCATGGCTGATTAGCCACCTCCGGAAGGGATAACCGCTGAAAGCATCTAAGTGGGAAACCCGTTCAAAGATGAGGACTCTCACAGGGTCAACCTGGTAAGGCCCGTGGCTAGACCACCACGTTGATAGGCCGGAAGTGTAAGCGCGGTAACGCGTTCAGCTGACCGGTACTAATCGGCCGAGGGCTTGGATTTGAATCGTGCTCGTGCTTGCTCTGGAGTCCTTGTGGGGATCCGTGCGCCTCTTGGCGCACACCACATTGACAACTGATTTCTGGTGGCCATAGCGACAGGGTCACACCCGTTCCCATTCCGAACACGGAAGTTAAGCCTGTCAGCGCCGATGGTACTTGGGGGTAGACCCCCTGGGAGAGTAGGACGCCGCCAGATTCAATCGACGAACACCCCCGGGCCACTGGTCCGGGGGTGTTTGCGTTGTCGGCGCAATGTTGTCCTGAGGTAATTATCCACAGGTCCGTAGACTGGCGCGCCTATGTCTGAACGCCGTGGAAGCTCTTCGTCTGGTCGCGGCAGCGGCCGTCCGGGCGGTCCCGGCAGGGGAGGCTCCGGAAATTCCGGTCGCGGATCGGGCCGCGGTCCCGGGTCCGGCGGTGGTCGAGGAGGATCCCGTGCGGGAGACAGCCGCGGTGGCTCGGGGCGGGGTGCCGACGGCCGGGGTGGATCAGGTCGTCCGCGTGGTCCGCGCCGCGATGGCGAAGACCGACCGCGTCGCTTCGATGATTCGGACCGTCCGCGTGGCCCGCGTCGTGACGGTGATGACAGACCACGCCCTAGTTTCCGTGATGATGACCGTGGGCCGCGTGGCCCGCGCCGCGATGGCGATGACCGTCCGCGTCGTCCGCGTGGTGAAGATGACCGTCCGCGTGGCCCGCGTCGTGACGGTGATGACAGACCACGCCGTAGTTTCCGTGATGATGACCGTGGGCCGCGTGGTCCGCGCCGCGATGGCGATGACCGTCCGCGTCGTCCGCGTGGTGAAGATGACCGTGCGCCGCGCCGGTCGTTCCGTGACGAGGGGGATCGTCCGCGTCGTAGTTTCCGTGATGATGACCGTGGGCCTCGTGGCCCGCGCCGCGACGGTGATGACAGACCGCGTCGCAGCTTCCGTGATGATGACCGTGGGCCTCGTGACCCGCGCCGTGACGGTGATGACCGTCCGCGTCGTAGTTTTCGTGATGATGACCGGGGTCCTCGTGGTCCGCGCCGCGACGGTGATGACAGACCGCGCAGGTCGTTCCGTGACGATGACCGTGCACCGTGGGAGGAGCGCGAGCCGCGTACCGAGGCTGAGCGTCGCAAGCGCGAGGTGAACGAGCGCACGGGCGGCCGTCGCACGAATCTCGAACCATCGCGCCCCCCGGAGCGCAGCCAGGAAATCTGGGTGGACGAAGGCTCGACATCGCGTCCGCGCCGTCAACCGACGGGCGCTCGATCGAAGTCGACGGGTCGTGCCCAGAAGGGTGGTCGCAAGGAAGTGCGCGCCCTTGATTCCGTGGTGGAGGAGTTCGAGCGTTCCCTCGGGTCCCGCGGGTCCGGCAGGGCGATCAAGCGATACGAGGCCGCACTGCAGGCTTTCGAGGCCTACCGGTACGACGAGGCACGCAAGATCCTCGCGCCGATGGCAAAGGAGTACGCGGACGTCTCCGCTGTCCACGAAATGCTGGGTCTGTGTCTCTACCGCGGCGGTCAGTGGAAGAAGGCGGCCGAGGAGATCGAGCAGGCACTCCTGCTCAATCCTGAGTGGATCTTCAACCACGCCGTGCTCGCGGACTGCTACCGCGCGTTGGGCAACCATGCGCGGGTTGCTGCACTGTGGCGCGAGGTGTCTGATGCATCGCCGAATCCGGAGACCATGGCAGAGGCCCGCATCGTGTACGCGAGTTCCCTCGCTGACCAGGGAAACCTGGAAGGCGCCCTGGACGTGATGGCAAAGCAGACGAACGAGCTGAAGCGTCCCTCGGAATACCACCTGCGCCAGTGGTACGTGGTGGGCGACCTCCATGACCGAATGGGCAACGTGATCGAGGCCCGCCGTTTCTTCGAGAGGGTCGTCGCGTTCGAGCCGGGGTTCGCCGACGTCGTGGAAAGGCTTGCCTCGCTCGGATCCTGAGCGCCCACATGGTCACACCATTGACCGGAAGGGCAGGAAATGAGAGCAGAGAGCGACATCCACGTGAATCTCGCCGTCGTCGTCGGCGAGGTTGCCAGGGACGCGACACGTGTCGACATGGGGGACGGGCGCGTGTTCACCAACTTCGACCTCGTCAGCCGCGAGGGTGGAGTGCGGACCGTCGTCCCCGTCACGTACGAGGGGGACATGGAGATCGCCGCGGGCGAACTCGTGGCCGTGAGCGGGCATGTGAACAAGAGGTTCTTCGCTTCCGGGTCGGGAATGGCGTCGAGAACGGATGTCCGGGCAGACAAGGTGACCATCGTGCGCCGCCGAGACCAGGTGTCACGTTTCATGGCCGGGGTGATGAAGGGTCTTGGCTCCCGGTGATGCCGCCTCACTAGTCTCGTTGTCGGCCGTTGAGGCGATCCTGGAGGTCCGGACTATGAACAACGAACAGCTCACACGCATGCGTGACGGCAAGGGCTTCATCGCGGCCCTCGACCAGAGTGGTGGCAGCACGCCGAAGGCGCTGCGGCTCTACGGCATCGAGGAATCCACGTACTCGGGTGACGAGCAGATGTTCGACCTCATGCACGCCATGCGCACGCGCATGATCCTGAGCCCTGCCTTCAACGGCGAGCGGGTACTCGGCGCGATCCTCTTCGAGGGGACCATGGACCGCTCCATCGAGGGGCTGGGGTCGGCCGAATTCCTGTGGACGAAGAAGAAGGTCATCCCTTTCCTCAAGGTCGACAAGGGTCTCGCCGACGAGGCGGATGGTGTGCAGATGATGAAGCCCATGCCCGATCTCGACGCCCTGTGCGAGAAGGCGGTGTCGAAGGGGGTCTTCGGCACGAAGATGCGCTCGGTCATCAAGGCGGCCAACAAGAAGGGCATCGACTCCGTGGTCGCCCAGCAGTTCGAGGTGGGGAAGCAGATCATCGGGCACGGTCTCGTGCCCATCATCGAGCCCGAGGTTGACATCAACATCCCGGACAAGACCGAGGCCGAGTCGATCCTGAGGGATGCCCTGGTCGCAGAACTCGACAAGTTGTCCGCGGAGCAGCCCGTGATGCTGAAACTCACCATCCCGAACGTCGACAACTTCTACGCGGATCTGGTGAGGCACCCTCGGGTCGTGCGGCTCGTTGCGTTGTCCGGTGGTTACAGCCGTGAGGATGCCAACGCCAAGCTCTCCCGCAACAACGGCATGATCGCCAGTTTCTCTCGGGCGCTGGCCGAGGGTCTCTTCGCCCAGCAGAGCGACGAGGAGTTCAACTCGATCCTCGATGCCACGATTGCCGGCATCTACGCGGCGTCGATCACCTGAGAGTCAGGCGTCGAGCGGGCGCCACACCATTCCCGTCAGGAGTTTCGGCGTGAAGAATGTCGACTTGGGCGGCATCAGCTCGCCCGTGTCGGCCGTGCGCCTGATCTCCTCGAGCGAGACGGGTCGGATGAGGATCGCGCATGATGCCTCGCCGGATTCGATCCTGCGGAGGACGTCGGCGACACCGTGTTGGTAGGTGACCGAACCGATCATGTCGCCGAGTGCATGCTCGAGCCGCGCGCTGTCGAGGTTGCGGATGCCGGCGAATGCACTCTCCCGAGGCACGAGGAATGTCCCATTGCCCGAACTGTCCACGAGGCACAGGGCACCTTCCGTCTCCATTGACTGGATCGTCGAGGCCCGGACAGGGCCGGCGGGCTTCGCGTCGTAGTAGTCGCCGATGCGGTCCAGCACCTGTGCGGCGGTGTGGCCGGAAATCAACCGGTGGATGGCCGCGATACTGAGCTGTTCCCGGACGAGTTCGGCCACGTAGGTCATGGTGAGTTCGGCGTCCGCCTTCCGCCCGGCGGCGCGTTGTTCGTCGCGGTACGTGCGGCTGATGGCGTACCTGTGGTGGCCGTCCGCAATCAGGACGGGATGTGATGAGACGGCGCGGGATATCGCATCGATCCTGCTTGGGTCGGTGACTCGTTCGAGAGTGTGCTCCACACCGCCGTCATCGACGACGTGCGCGACGACTTCTCCCGGTTCCCTCAGCAGGTCCGACAGCCCCGCCGTCAGCGAGAGGCCCCACACCGGGCTGAGGTTGCAGGATGTTGCCCGGGTCAGGTCCAGGCGGTCCGTTTTTGCCTTTGGCGTTGTGCGCTCGTGGGGCAGCACACCGCCCGCACCCTCGTCGACGACCTCGAGTGCGCCGATCACACCGACAGTCTGGCGTGACGCGCCTGCCTCGTCGGTGAAGACCATGCGGTACAGCGAGAACGTCGGGATGCTGTCCGTCACGACGACTCCGTCCCTCACCCACGTGTCCAGAACCCCGGCGCATTTGGCATAGCGCGCGGCACCGTCCCGCTCGACCGGGTAGTCGACGTGGACGATGTTGTGGGGGTCGGAGGCCGCCAGCTCATCGCGCCGGGTCTCGTCGAACACGTCGTAGGGCGGCGAGGTGAGGGGCGCGACGTCTCCGGGACTGGTGACGGCGAATCTGTGGGCGCGGAACGGTTCGAAGCGTGGCACGCAGACAAGGGTGGCAGGATTGGCGGTTGTGAACAAAACCGCTGCGCCCGACGTGTTGCTCTGCGACCTCGATGGAGTCGTGTGGTTGGCTCACCAGCCGATTCCAGGGTCAGTGGAAGCGCTCCGCCGGGTGGAGGAGGCCGGTTCGAGGGTGCTGTACGTGACGAACAATTCGTTCTCCACCGTTGCCGAGCAGGAGGCCCATCTCTCGGCGATCGGTGTGGATGCTGAGGGGAAGGTGCTCACGTCTGCGATGTCGGCGGCGTCGGTCCTTGTCCCCGGTCAGGTCGTTCTCGTGTGCGGCGGTGCGGGCCTCCGTGAGGAAGTTGTGCGCGCCGGGTGCGAGGTGGTCGTGGCCCATGAGAACCCCGGGTTGCGCGGGTCGTACGACGCGGTCGTTGTCGGTCTGTACCGCGAGTTCGACTACGCGGTGCTTGCTGATGCCCAACGGGCCGTCATGTCGGGGGCGCAGTTGATCGGCAGCAATGCGGACAATTCCTACCCCACGCCGGACGGTGTCCTCCCCGGGGGTGGCTCCGTTCTCGCTGCCATCGCAACCGCCGCCGGAGTCACGCCCGTCATCACGGGCAAGCCCCACGCACCGATGGCTGATCTGGTGCGGGCGCGGTGTCCGGGTGTCGAGCCACGTGCGATGTTCATGGTGGGCGACAAGACGTCGACAGACGGGACGTTCGCGGGCGTACTCGGCTGCGGGTTCGGCTTGGTGATGACGGGTGTGACGACGCCGGGCACGGAACCGAACGGCATGAGGGTGTTTGCCGATCTCGCGGATGTCGTGAACGAACTCTTCGTTTGACGGGTGTCCGGCCTCACTACGCTTCTGGCGTGAGAATCCGCCTCGATGCCGCGATGGTGAAGCGCGGCCTGGTCGGAACCCGGAGCGAGGCGACCAGGCTGATCGAGGAGCACGCGGTGAGCGTGTCGGGAGCGATAGCAGAGAAATCCTCCCGTCTGGTCTCGGCGGACGAGCCGATCGAGATCCTGAAGTCGCGTCGCTTCGTGAGTCGCGGTGGCGAGAAGCTCGAGGGCGCACTCGACTCTTTCGCGATCGACGTGACGGGACGCTCGGCCATTGACGTCGGGTCGTCGACCGGCGGATTCACCGATTGTCTTCTGCAGCGCGGCGCATCGCGGGTGTTCGCTGTCGACGTGGGACGCAACCAGTTGCACGAGCGGATCTCTGCCGACCCCCGCGTCGTGTGGCGCGAGGGTGTGAACGTGAGGGACATGGACGGCGGGGACGTCCCGTTCCCGTGCTCGTTGCTCGTTGCCGACCTCTCGTTCATCTCCCTGACCGTGGTCATGGGGGCACTCGACAGGCTCGTGTCGGCCGAGACTGCCTTCACCGATCCGGAGATGGTCCTTCTCGTGAAACCACAGTTCGAGGTTGGCCGCCAGGAGGCGTCGCGGGGGAAGGGCGTCATCACTGATCCCGAACTTCACCGGGAGTCCGTCGAGAAGGTGCTTGCCTCGGCACGCGAGGCGGGATGGCACCAACGGGGAATGGTGGAGTCTCCGATCAAGGGCCAGGACGGCAACACCGAGTTCCTCCTCCATCTGTCGAGAGCACCACGGGCGTAGGTTGTAGCCATGGCCCGGGTCGGAATCGCGATTCATCGCTTCAGGGAGGACGCCGTCGGCGTCGGCGTCGACATCGCGTCATGGTGTTCCGCCAGTGGCCACGAGTGCGTGTCGTCCGCCGCGGACCTGCCGGTGCTGTCGGCAGCGGGGGCGCCGGGCATCGAAGCAGATGACGAGTTCGGCAATGTCGATGTGCTCGTCTCGATCGGCGGGGACGGCACGATGCTTCGGTCCGTCCGGTCGCTCGCCGGTCGTCCCGTTCCGGTGATCGGCGTGAACGTCGGGTTGCTCGGCTATCTGACGTGCGTCGAGCAGAGCTCGGCGGTGGATGCGCTCGGTGCGTTCCTGAACGGCGAGAGCGGAAAGCAGTATTCGTTCGACGACCGGATGCTGGTGCGGGTGCGCACCTGGACGGGTGGTTCGTACCTCGGGGAGCATTTCGCACTGAACGAGATCGTGGTCGAGAAGAAGGAGACCGGGCACACCGTGAGGCTGGCCGTGGACATCGACGGAGCCCACTTCACGACCTATGCCGCCGACGGACTGATCGTCGCGTCGCCGACCGGCTCGACGGCGTATTCGATGTCGGCGCGCGGCCCGATCCTGTCGCCGAGGATGAGGGCGCTCCTCGTGACCCCGGTGTCACCGCACATGCTGTTCGACCGCGCCCTGGTTCTCGACGCTCCGGAGAAGATCCGCATCGAGGTTCTGGGGCACCGTTCGGTGAATGTTGCCTCTGACGGCGAACTGGTCCACTCATTGCGCCCAGGTGACGTGGTGGAGGTCGATGCAGCAGAGGAATTCGCACGGTTCGTCCGCTTCGAGGCCAACCGCTTCCACCAGATTCTCAAGTCCAAGTTCGGGTTGGCCGACCGCTGATGCTCGTTGAACTCGCGATCGAGAACCTCGGGGTGATCGAGCGTGTCAACCTGTCGCTCGGCAACGGTTTCACTGCGCTGACCGGCGAGACGGGGGCCGGCAAGACGATGCTCGTCGAGGCGATCAACCTGATTGTCGGTGCGCGTGCCGACGCGAGCGTCGTGCGCAGCGGTGCGGACGAGGCCAGGGTCGAGGCGAGGTTCGTCGTTCAGGTGGACGGCACCGAGGTCGAGACGATCCTGACACGCGTCGTGGCGAAGGAAGGGCGCTCCCGCGCCTATGTGGACGGCCGGATGGCCACGGTCTCGCAGTTGTCGGAGATCGGTGAGGAACTGGTCGACATCCATGGCCAGCACGCACACCAGCGCCTGCTGGGCGCTGCCGCACAACGGGAGGCTCTCGACCGCTTTGCCGGTGTCGATCTGACAGCACTGAAGAAGTCCCGGGAGACGGTCACGCAGATCGATGCCTCCCTCGCCGCTCTCGGCGGAGACGAAAAGACCCGTGCACGCGAGATCGACCTCCTGCAGTTCCAGGTGGGGGAGATTCTCGGTGCCGCCATCGCCTCGCCCGATGAGGAGGCCGAGCTCGGCCGCGAGGAGGACCTCCTTGCCGATGCCACGAGGTACCGGGAGACGCTGTGGGCCGTGTCCGAATTCCTGGGCGGCGAGAACGGTGCAGGGGATGCCGTGGGTCGTGCCTCGCGTTCGGTGGCACCCTTCGACGGCCTTGGTTCGTTCAGGGACAGGTTGGCGTCGCTGACCGCCGAGATCGACGATCTCCTGGCGGAGGTGAGAACGGCAGCCGAGCGCTCCGAGGAACAGCCCGAACGGCTCGAGGCCGTGCGGCAGAGGCGCCAGATGCTGCGCGACCTCATGCGCAAATACGGCGATTCGCTCTCCGATGTCATCGCATTCGGCCACGAGGCGTCGGGGCGCCTGGCCGAGCTGCTGTCCTACTCGGAGCGTGTCGAATCCCTGAATGCCGAGCGGGTCAAGGCGCTCGGGAACCTGCGTTCCGAGCAGCTGAAGGTGGGTGCGCTCCGTCGGTCCAGGGCCGCAGCTCTCGGCGCGGCGGTGCAGAAGCACCTGCGCAACCTCGCGCTGCCCCATGCAGAGGTGCTTGTGTCGGTGGGCGACGAGAGTTCCGACCCCGCAGGGGATGCAGTGACGTTCCTTCTTGCCGCGAATCCCGGTTCCGAACCCCTGCCGCTCACGAAGGTGGCGAGCGGGGGCGAGCTGGCGCGCACCATGCTGGCCATCCGGCTGGTTCTCACTGACGAACCCGGCACGATGGTGTTCGACGAGGTCGATGCCGGAATCGGCGGTGCGGCGGCAGTCGCTGTTGCGTCGGCACTTCGTGAACTCGGCAGGGAGCACCAGGTGTTCGCCGTGACGCACCTTCCCCAGGTCGCTGCGAGCGCCCATCATCACGTGATGGTCTCGAAGACAGTGGTCAAGGGCAAGACGTTCGGGTCCGCGGTTCCCCTCGGCGAGGAGGAACGTGTGGCAGAGGTGGCACGGATGCTCTCCGGAGGTGTTGCAGACGGTTCCGCGCTGACCCATGCACAGGACCTGATCACGTCCCTCTCCGGCACTCCGCAGAAGCGAAAAAGGTGAACCCGGGAGACATGCCGTGCACGGCCCCCGAGTGGGTTAGTATGAAATCCCGTTAGAGATTCGAACCTGGCGGGAGACCCAATGCCGAAGCACATTTTCGTAACCGGTGGCGTTGCGAGCTCACTCGGCAAGGGATTGACGGCATCGTCTCTCGGTCGTCTGCTGAAGATGCGCGGTCTGCGCGTCACGATGCAGAAACTCGACCCGTACATCAACGTCGACCCCGGCACGATGAACCCCTTCGAGCACGGCGAGGTGTTCGTGACCGATGACGGCGGCGAGACGGACCTCGACCTCGGTCATTACGAGCGCTTCATCGACGAGAACCTGACCCGCAGTTCCAACGCGACAACGGGCTCGATCTATCAGGCCGTCCTCGCGGCCGAGCGTCGTGGTGACTACCTCGGCAAGACCGTGCAGGTGATTCCCCACATCACGGATGAGATCAAGCGCCGGGTGCGCCGCATCGCAACGGAGGACACCGACGTCGTCATCACCGAGGTGGGCGGGACCGTCGGCGACATCGAGATCCTCCCGTTCCTCGAGGCGATCCGCCAGTTCCGCAACGAGGTGGGCCGCGACAACGTCTGCTACCTGCACGTCACCCTGGTCCCGTTCATCGGCCCCAGCGGCGAACAGAAGACCAAGCCGACCCAGCACAGCGTCACCGAGCTCCGTTCGCGCGGCATCCAGCCCGACGTCATCGTGTGCCGCAGCGAGGAGCCTCTGAGCGACGGACTGAAGCGCAAGATCTCCAACATGTGCGACGTCGACCTGCGGGCCGTGATCAACGCGGCCGATGCACGGAACATCTACGAGCTGCCGCTCATTCTCCATGAGGAGGGTCTGGACGGTTACGTGTGCGACACGCTGCGCATCGAGGGTGACGTCGACCTCACGTCGTGGGAGGCGCTCGTTGCACAGGTCGACGCGTCGGTGAAGCCGGTGAAGATCGGCCTCATCGGGAAGTACGTCGAGCTGCAGGATGCCTACCTGTCGGTCGTGGAGAGCCTCAAGCATGCGGGCTTCCACCACTCGGCCAAGGTCGAGATCGATTGGATCCAGGCCGAGGAAGTCGAGGGACTTCTCGCGTCCGGTCGTCTGGACGGGCTCGACGGAATGGTGATCCCCGGTGGTTTCGGTGCGCGCGGCATCGAGGGCAAGATCGCCGCAGCTGCATACGCTCGCGAAAACCGCATCCCGTGCCTCGGCCTGTGCCTGGGCATGCAGGTCATGACGATCGAGTTCGCCCGTCATGTGCTGGGTCTTGCTGATGCGAACAGTTCCGAATTCGACGCCTCGACGCCCAATCCTGTGATCGACCTGATGAACGACCAGCGCGAGGTCACGGACAAGGGCGGCACCATGCGTCTCGGTGCGTACTACGCGGTTCTCCAGCCGGGCACCAAGGTGGCCGACGCGTACGGGGAGACCGTCGTGAGCGAGCGCCACCGTCACCGCTACGAGTTCAACTACAACTACCGCAGCCGTTTCGAGGAAGCCGGGTTCGTCTGCAGCGGCACCTCCCCTGACAAGCGACTGGTGGAGTTCATCGAGATCACGGACCACCCGTACTGGGTCGGGACCCAGGCCCACCCCGAGTTCAAGAGCCGTCCGGACCGTCCCCACCCGCTGTTCAGGGACCTCATAGAGGCGTCACTGACCCACCGGGAAGTTCGCCTCGGGGCGGGCGCCCAGAAGGTCTGATGTCGCAACGCAACGACGCCGGGCACGGCTTCCTCACGACGTCAATCGACCTGGTGCACGACTGGACCTATTCGAGACTCGTGCGCCGCAACGTCATGTCGCCTGACGGTGAGACGTTCGCCCGCACGTACGTCGACTCGCCCGGGGCGGTCGCCGTGGTGGCGGTCACCGGCGACGATGAGGTCGTGCTCGTGCACCAGTACCGGGCCACCGTCGACGAATACGTGGTGGAGATCCCCGCGGGCATGAAGGACGTGGAAGGCGAACCCGGGCTGGAGACCGCCCGGCGCGAGCTCGTGGAGGAGGCCGGTTACGTCGCCGACTCGTGGCGGCCGCTGGGCTCGATTCTCTCCACACCCGGCGTGAGCAACTCGGTGGTGGAGATCTACCTCGCCACCGGGCTTTCTGCCGTCCCCGTCGAGCCGCACGGTCCCGAGGAGCGGGTCATGACCATCACGCTGGTCCCGATCGACGAGGCGGTCCGCATGTGCATGGACGATGAGATCGTCGATTCGAAGTCAGTGGCGGGGATTCTCCGCGCGGCCCGCATCCTGGGACGCTGACATGACACCGCACGCGGGCGGTGACGACAGCGTCGAGAAGTTCCTGACGTGGTTGCGGGTGGAACGCGGAAGGGCGGCGAACACGGTTGCGTCGTACAGGCGCGACCTCGCGCGCGCCGAAGCCCATCTGCGGGCGAACCGATCATCGCTGGTGACCGCCACCGCCAAGGAACTTTCGGGATTCATCGCCCATCTCCAGGCATCGGGGGAGGCTGCCGCCAGCACGGCGCGTCGTCTGGCCGCACTGCGCATGTACTACGCGTATCTCGTTTCCGAGGAGATCGTCAGCGTCGACCCCACAGTGCATCTCGAGGGAATCCGGGTTGCGACCGGAGTGCCGAAGCCCCTCACAATGGACGAGACCGAACGACTGCTGGCATCGGTGACGGGGGAGGAGCCCGCCGATGTGCGTGACCGCGCGCTGCTCGAGTTCCTCTATGCGACAGGGGCCCGCATCTCCGAGGCGTGCGGTTTGAACCTCGACGATCTCGACCTGCGGGAGCGTGTCGTGCGCCTGTTCGGCAAGGGAAGCAAGGAGCGCATCGTGCCCATCGGTCGCATCGCTGCGGAGTCACTGCGTGCGTACCTGGAGGACGGGGCCCGCGAGGGCCTGGTGCCTTCTGCATGGAGATCAGGTGACGACAGGACCGCCGTGTTCCTGACGAACACCGGCCGCCGTCTGAACAGACAGAAGGCGTGGGACGTCGTGAGGTCGGCGGGAAGGCGTGCGGGCGTCGACGGCGAGATGTCGCCCCATGTGCTCCGTCACACCTGCGCGACGCACATGCTGGAGCACGGTGCCGACCTGCGCATCGTGCAGGAGATGCTGGGCCATGCGACGATCTCGACGACCCAGATCTACACGAAGGTGTCGCAGGAGAGACTGCTCACCGTGTACCGGACGGCCCACCCGAGAGCGACAACGTGAAGCCCCGACACTTGGTGCTCCGCGCACTGACGTCCTGGTCCAATCGCGGACCACATGATGACGGTCTGCGGATCGCCGCCGATTGTCTGCTTCCTGGGGAACTCTCGCTGTGGTCTGCGATGCAACCGAGGGACCAGAGTCACTCACTGCAGGTTCTCTCTCGATTCGATGCGATGGCCCCTCACGCCTCACGGCCGGAACGCGCTGCCGCACTGCTCCATGACGTCGGGAAGACTGTGAGCAGCCTCGGCTGGTGGGGACGCATCGCGGCCACGCTCGTCGGACCGAGGGGTCGGCGCTTTGCGCACTACCACGACCACGAGAGCATCGGCGCGGCCATGTTGGCCGGGGTCAGCGACCCGCGAACCGTGTCACTCGTCGGAGGCGGTGTGGAAGATGACATCGGCCGCGCGCTCGCGGCGGCGGACGACATCTAGACGCGGGGGAGCAACCCGATGCTGGCGTGCGCCCGCGCGAGTGTGGCAGCGGCGACCGCACGGGCCCGGTCGTTGCCGATGCGCAACAGGCGAGCGAGCTCGGCGCGGTCGTTCATCAGCTCGTGGTACCTGGTGCGCACCGGCTCCACCACCGAGATGACGGCATCGCCTGTGTCCTTCTTCAGGGGGCCGTACTGGGCGTACGACGAAGCCAGCGACTCAATCGGTGTCCCCGTGCAGGCCGAGAGGATGTCCAGCAGGTTGGACACGCCGGGTTTGTTCTCGCGGTCGTAGCGAACCTCGCCGTCGCTGTCGGTGACCGCCCGCTTGAACTTCTTCTCGATTGTCGCGTTGTCATCGAGCATGTAGATGATTCCGGCGTCCGTGGCGGCGGACTTCGACATCTTGGACGTTGGGTCCTGCAGGTCCATCACCCGGGCGCCCGCCTTCGGGTGCACGGCCTTCGGGACAACGAAGGTGTCGCCGAAGCGGTGGTTGAACCTGATGGCGATGTCCCTCGTGATTTCCACGTGCTGTCGCTGGTCGTCGCCGACCGGGACGTCATCAGCGTCGTACAGCAGGATGTCGGCGGCCATGAGCGCCGGGTACGTGAACAGACCGGCGGATATGAAGTCGCCGTCCCGCTTGGCCGACTTGTCCTTGTACTGGGTCATGCGCGAAAGTTCACCGAAGGAGACGGTGCACTCCATCAACCACGAGAGCTCGCTGTGCTCATGGATGTGGCTCTGCACGAACACCGTTGCGACCTGGGGGTCCAAGCCGACGGCGAAGAGCATCGCCGCGAGTTCGATCGTCTGCTCGCCGATGACGTTCGGCTTGTCGAGGACAGTGAGCGCGTGCAGGTCGACGATGCCGTGGAAGACGTTGCCGTCGTGCTGGCCGGCAACCCAGTTGATGAGCGCCCCGAGATGGTTCCCGAGATGAACCGAGCCCGTGGGCTGGATGCAGGAGAGAACGCGGGGCACGCGAAAACGCTACTCGCCCGAGGGCAGTCTGCCCCCGACATATCACCCCCAGGGCCGGGCCTCAACTAACCTGAACCCGTGGCCATCGACGTTGCAACACCTGTCTACGAGGGCCCCTTCGACTTGTTGTTGCACCTCATCCTGAAGGAGGAAGTCGACATCCACGACGTGAGCCTCTCGACCATCGTTGATGCGTATCTCGCCGAGCTGGCGAAGATGCAGTATTTCGACCTCGAGATCGCCACGGAATTCCTGTTGATTGCCGCGACCCTCGTCGAACTGAAGGCCCGCAGGCTGCTTCCCGGCAAGGAGACCGTCGACCTCGATGACGAACTTGCGTTGTGGGAGGAGCGGGACCTGCTGCTGGCCCGTCTGCTCGAGTGCAAGACGTTCAAGGACGTCGCCAAGGTCCTGGCAGGTTACGTCGACGACGCAGACCGCGTCTATGCGCGTGTCGCAGGTCCGGATGAGTCATTTGCCGGGGTGATGCCCGACCTCATGGAGGGGGTCACGGTCGCGAAACTCCAGAAGGCACTCGTGTCGGCCATCACGCCGAGGGAAGCACCCTCGATCAACCTGTTCCACGTCTCTCCGATCCGATTCACGGTGGCGGAGGCGGTGGAGGAGCTCATGGACGAGCTCCCGCGGATCGGCAGGACGTCCTTCCGCGCCCTCACGAACGACCTGATCGAGCGCCTCGAGATAGTTGTCCGGTTTCTCGCCCTGCTCGAGCTGTACAAGCAGGGGTGGATCGAGATCGACCAAGGGGACCGCTTCGGCGACATCGCGGTGGAGTGGACAGGAATCGGGCCCGAATCAGACGGACCCCTGACAGTGGATGATTATGACGGTTGATGTGAGCGTTGAAGCTGTGCGGGCAATCGAGGCAATCGTCCTCGTGGGTCAGGATCCCGTGCCCACATCCCTGCTCGCGGAACTCGTGGAGCTTCCCGCTGCCACGGTCGACACGGTGTGCGAGCAATTGGCGCGCACCTACGAGGAGGCGGGACACGGTTTCACCATTGCGAAGGTGGCCGGTGGCTGGCGCTTCCAGACCCACGCCGACATGGCGCCCTACGTTGAGAGGTTCATCCTCGACGGCCAGCGTGCCCGCCTCTCCGGTGCCGCCCTCGAGACACTCGCGATCATCGCCTACAAGCAGCCCATCTCGCGACTGCAGATCGCGAGCATCCGCGGCGTCGACCCCGATGCCGTGATGCGAACTCTGCACGGTCGCGGGTACATCACGCCGATCGGCCGTGACGAGGGGCCCGGGCAGGCGGTGCTGTGGGGAACGACCGACCTGTTCCTCGAGAAGCTCGGTATCGCCGACATCGCCGCACTTCCCCCGATCGCGAGTTTCGTCCCCGATGCGAGCATCGTGGAGGCGCTCGAAAAGACGCTGCGCATCGACACCACTGTCGACGACGCGGCGATGAAAGAGACAACTTCGATCAACCCGGAGCCGGAAGCCGCCGGGTGACGATGGGCAACGACGCGCCGGGAGGCGCCACACCCGAACCCCCGCTCTGGGAACAAGCAGTCGCCGAAGGGGAGCGTCTGCAGAAAGTCCTGTCACGCGTTGGTTTCGGATCGCGTCGCGTGTGCGAGGAACTGATCGCCGACGGTCGGGTCACCGTCAATGACGAAGTGGCCGAACTTGGCCGCAGGGTGAACGTGGAATCCGACCAGGTGTGCGTGGACGGACTTCCCATCGGTGTCGAACCCGGTCTTGTGTATTACCTGCTCAACAAGCCGGAGGGTGTCGTGAGCACCGCGAGTGACACTCACGATCGCGAGACCGTGGTGGACCTGGTTCCCGGTGACGTCCGCGTGTACCCGGTCGGTCGGCTCGACATGGAGACGTCAGGTCTGATCATCCTCACGAACGATGGAGCCCTGACCCAGTTGGTCACGCACCCGAGCCGTGGCGTGGAGAAGGAGTATCTCGCCGAGGTTGCGTGCGGAACTGACGGCGTGGGGCACAGTGCCTTGCGGCGCCTCAGGGACGGTGTCGAGCTCGATGACGGCATCACGTCTCCGGCGGAGGTCGGTCAGCCGAATCCCGGTGTTCTGCGCATCGTGATCCACGAGGGTAGAAACCGCCAGGTGCGACGGATGTGCGAGGCGGTCGGCCACCCGGTCAGGAGACTGGTGAGGGTGAGGATCGGGCCGATCCGGGACTCCAGGTTGCGGCCGGGAGAATGGCGCGAGCTGACGCTGGACGAGGTGCGCGAGTTAACGGCAAGTGCTGCGCCGAGACGCGGAAGTAGTTTCTAGACGTGTCTGAACGCAGGATCGCGAATGTCATCGGGCTGGGCCTGATCGGGGGCTCCATCGCGCTGGCGCTGAAGCGGAGCGGTTTCGAGGTGTCAGGCAGCGATTCGGCGGAGGGGATTGCCGCCGATGCCCTCGGTCGGAAGGTCATCGACAGGATCGGGGTCGACGAATCCGCGGAGATCACTTTTGTGGCGACACCCGTGAACACGGTGCCCCAGTCAGTCCGGCGCGCACTCGAGATCACGGCTGGTGTGGTGTCCGATGTCGGATCGGTGAAGGCCAACGCGGCCGGGTTCGCCTCGGACCCGCGCTACGTGCCGGGCCACCCGATGGCCGGCTCCGAACTGCATGGTCTGGACGGCGCCGATGCATCGATGTTCGAGGCGGCCGTCTGGGTGCTGACCCCGACCGCGGCGACATCCGACTCGGCTTTCAACCTCGTGGCCGAGACGGTCACGCGCTTCGGTGCCGAAGTCGTTGCCCTGCAGCCCGCACAGCACGATGACCTGGTGGCGATGGTGAGCCACGTGCCGCACCTGACGGCGGCAACGCTGATGGGGCTGGCCGACGAGCGATCGGAGGAGCATCTGGCGCTCCTGCGCCTCGCAGCGGGTGGCTTCAGGGACATGACACGCATCGCATCCGGCTCGCCGACCATCTGGCTCGACATTTGTGAGCAGAACCGCGATGCGATCCTGCGGGGTCTCGACGGGTTGATCTCGGGCCTCTCCGAGATGAGGGACGTGGTCGACCGCTCCGACCGCGCTGCGTTGTTCGAACGACTGGAGCGGGCACGCGTCGCCCGGATGAACCTTCCGGTCCGGGCCGGTGCCATCGAGAACCTCGCGGAGATGCGCATTCCCATCCCTGACCGTCCCGGGTCGGCCGCCGAGGTGTTCGCGTTGTCCGGGGAACTCGGCGTCAACATCCAGGACTTCGAGGTGGTGCACTCGGTGGAGGGCGACCGGGGAATCATGGTCCTCGTGGTGCGCGCCGATCATGTCGACATGTTCCGCGGCGGTCTGTTGGCGCGTGGGTTCCGTCCCGCCATCCAGAAGTTGTCATGACCGTTGTTCGGCTGTCCGGGCCGCGCGGTGCCGTCGACGCTGTGGTGCCGATTCCCGGGTCGAAGAGCGTTGCGAACCGTGCGTTGATGTGCGCAGGTCTCGTCGCCGAAGCCGGCGAGTCACACGTGCGGGGGGTCCCCGGCGGTGATGACTGTGCCGCCATGGTTGATGCCCTCATGCGGTGCGGTGCCATCCGTGGTGACTCCGTGCTGGGCGGCACGTTCCCCCGCGGAGCCGAAGCCTTTGATGCCGGCATCGCAGGAACCACGTCACGTTTCCTGACGGCTGCCGCGTCGCTGTCCGTGTCAGGCATCACGATCGACGGGGGTGAGCCGTTGCGCCGACGACCGATGGCCGATCTTCACACCGCACTGCGTGACCTCGGTGCGCATGTGGAACCGGTCGATGGTGCCGCTCCGGGGCACCTTCCGGTCAGGGTGTCGGGTGGCGACCTCCCAGGCGGTTCCGTGTCCGTGCGCGGCGATGTCTCGAGCCAGTTCATCTCCGCATTGATGCTCGTGGCGCCGCGGATGCGTGACGGGCTCGTGATCGAGGTCGTGGGGGACCTCATATCGCGCCCGTACGTCGAGATGACTGCAGAAGTGATGCGACGCTTCGGCGCGGACGTCTCCGTGTCCGACCGGGCGATTCGTGTCTCACCTGTCGCGTACCGCCCCACCGACTATCAGGTGGAACCCGACTTCTCGTCCGCGGCGTTCCCGGTCATGGCCCTTGCCTTCGTAACGGGCCGTGTCGTGGTCCCCGGGCTGGGCACGGCGTTGCTCCAGGGCGACTCGTACGTCCTGGACGTTGCACGGATGATGGGGCTTGTCGTGTCAAGTGAGGGGGACAACATCGTGGCGAGCCGGTCGGCCGGCACTGTTCTGTCCCCGGTGAACGTGAATCTTTCCGATGCGAGCGATCTTGTCCCGGCAGTGGCCGTCGCGTGCACGGCGATACCCGGCCGCAGCACGATCACCGGTGTGGGCTTCATCCGTGCGAAGGAAAGCGACCGACTCGGCGACCTGGCCGCCGAGATGAACTCAGCGGGTGCCTCGGTGAGGGTGGACGAGGATGGTCTGACCATCGATGGGGGTACGGCACTCCGTCCGGTCCGTCCGTTCGCGACGCACCACGACCACCGACTCGCCATGGCGTTCTCTCTCCCGGCAGCCTCCGGTCAGCACATCGAGATCGCGGATGCAGAGGTGGTGTCGAAGAGCTGGCCCACGTTCTTCGCGGACATGGCGGGCGTCCTCGGTGTCGGGAACACGCTCCACTAGCCTCGTTTTCGTGAACCCCGTCGTTGCCGCTTTTGACGTTGACGGCACCTTGACCGTGAGGGACTGCGTGTTCCCGTTCCTGGCCCGGGTCGGGAAAGCCAGGTTCATCGTGCGCCTGTGCATGAGGGCCCCGAGAATCGTCCGGCTCGTCGCCGCACGCGACCGGAACGGGTTGAAGGAACTGTGCGTCGCTGCTTCTCTCGGCGGGCAGTCGGTGGAGGCAATCGAGTCCGTCGGTGCGCAATTCGCCGCGCAAGTCGCCGGTTCGTGGATGAGGGACGATGTCTGCCGCCGTCTGCGCTGGCACCAGGACGAGGGTCACGTGGTGGTCCTGGTGTCGGCTTCGCTCTCTCCCTATCTCCTGCCCCTCGGCGACCTGCTCGAGGTGGATGCAGTGCTCTGCACGGAGCCGGAGGAGGAGAACGGCGTGTACACGGGGGCACTGCGTGGTGCGAACTGCCGGGCCGGCGAGAAACTGGAGAGACTGAGGGCGTGGGCAGCCGGTGCAGGCATCACGGGTGACGACTGGTTGCAGTACGCGTACGGTGACTCCGCCGGGGACACCGTGATGCTCGGGGCGGCGACGAACGGGATCAACGTCTCGAAGGTGGAGGTACCGGCATGAT
>JBEGQK010000190.1:0-5462 GCA_041180985.1 Actinomycetota bacterium | reverse complement strand
CGTCCGCAAGACCATCATCATCGGCTCCGGTCCGGCCGGTCTCACTGCCGCCATCTACGCCGCCCGCGCGTCGCTCGCGCCCCTCGTGATCGAGGGTGAGCCCTCCTCCACCAGCGACCAGCCCGGCGGACAGTTGATGCTGACCACGGAGGTGGAGAACTTCCCCGGCTGGCCTGAGGGAATCCAGGGCCCCGAGCTGATGATGAAGTTCAAGGAGCAGGCCGGCCGCTTCGGGGCCGAATTCATCACCGAGAAGGTCACCCGCGTCGATTTCTCGCAGAGACCGTTCACCGTGTGGGTCCGCGAGCAGGAATACAAGGCGAACTCGGTCATCGTGGCCACCGGCGCCCAGTCGCTGATGCTCGATCTCCCCCGCGAGTCCGAGTTGATCGGCCACGGCGTCAGCACCTGTGCCACCTGCGACGGCTTCTTCTTCCGCGGCCACGAGATCGCGGTGGTCGGCGGCGGCGACTCGGCCATCGAGGAGGCCACCTTCCTCACCAAGTTCGCCTCGAAGGTCCACCTGATCGTGCGCCGGGACGCCCTGCGCGCGTCGCGGATCATGCAGCAGCGTGCGCTCGAGAACCCGAAGATCGAGATCGTCTGGAACAGCCAGGTCACCGCACTCCACGGCGACGGGTCGCTCTCCGGGGTCACGCTCACGAAGACCGACGGCTCCACGCAGGAACTGCCGGTCACCGGTCTGTTCATCGCCATCGGCCACAAGCCGAACACCGGCGTGTTCACGGGCGTTCTCGAGATGGAGGACTCCGGTTACCTCATGACGCGTGCCGGCAGCACGTACACGAACGTCGAGGGCATCTTCGCCTGCGGCGACGTGCAGGACCACACCTACCGCCAGGCCATCACCGCAGCCGGTTCGGGTTGCATGGCCGCAATCGATTGCGAACGCTGGTTGGAGAACCAGCACTAGCATTCACTCACTTCGAAAGGACACCGACATGGCCGACGGAATCGTCACACTCACCAGCAGCACGTTCGACGAGACAGTTGCAGGTTCATCCACGCCCGTTCTCGTTGACTTCTGGGCCGAATGGTGCGGACCGTGCAAGCAGATCGCCCCGATCCTCTCCGAGATCGCAACCGAGCAGGCCGGCAAGATCACGATCGCAAAGCTGAACGTCGACGACCATGGCGACATCGCCGGTCGCTACAACGTGATGAGCATCCCCACCATGCTCGTGTTCAAGGACGGCGAGATCGTCAACAAGATCGTCGGCGCGAAGTCGAAGACGGCTCTCCTGCAGGATCTCTCCGCGGTTCTCGGCTGACCGCCGCGTCCCGGGTGGTGACCGCATTTCTTCCGGCCTGACAATCGGCCCGGGCCACCGCGGCCCGACCGTTCGTGACCTGCAGCGTCGACTCGCTGCGGCGGGCTTCCTTGCTCCCGGTTCCGCGGAGGATTCCACGTTCTGTGCGCGCACTCACTCGGCGGTGATCGCGTTCCAGGATGCGTTCGGTCTGTCCGCATCGGGTGTCGTCGACGACGTGATGTGGTCCACGTTGATCGAGGCGTCGTGGTCGCTGGGTGACCGCATCCTCTACGAACGCTCGCCGAACCTGCGTGGTGACGATGTCGCCGAACTGCAATCGGTGCTGAATCGACTGGGTTTTGACTGTGGTCGCGTCGACGGCGTCTTCGGCCCGTTGACCCGTTCGGCGCTCGTCGACTTCCAGCGCAACATGGGCCTCAATGCGAACGGCATCGCCGCACCGGACGTGGTTGCGATGCTCGCGCGCGTGAGCTCACAATCCGGTGATGGTCCGGGTGTCGCAGTGGTGCGCGAGCGTGAGGAACTCACTGACTCCACATCGCCACTCACTGCTCGCGTCGTCCTCGGTGGTTTCAACGGTGTCACCGACGTGCTCCGTGCAACGCAGCACCGCGCGCACGATGCGTTCCCCTACAGCACCACCGTGGAATCCGATGCGCTCACACAGGCGCGCGCGGCAAACGAGTACGGCGCGGACGTGTACGTGGGTTTCGAGTCGAACGAAACCGATGACTGCGTGATCTACTTCTACGAGGTGCCCACGTTCCACAGCGTCGGCGGCAAGGCGCTCGCGGAGCGCATCGTCGCCACGATGCGTGACCGCGTTCCCGAGCTCACCGTCCGCGCACAGGGAATGCGTCATCCAGTGCTTCGTGAGACGCGGATGCCGGCGGTGCTGTGCTCACTCGGGCCGCAGCGCATCGTGCGCCTGAAGGTCACCGGTGTCGCCAACGCCATGGTCTCCTCACTGCGGGACTGGTTGGCCGCTCCCCTCGAAAGTTGACGCTGGTCACCCGACCGTTGGACGGGTTATCCACAGGCAATTCACAGGTGTTGATAAACATCAACTTCAACCCTCACTCGAGGGTGAACCCTGTGTGGAGAACTACACCGTTGTGAGTCAGTCGTCGGATTCGGTCATCCGGCGGTAGATCCGCTCGAGGTCGACGAGGTCCGCGAAGTCGATGGAGATCTTGCCGCGCTTGCCCGCCATGGACACGCCGACCCGCGTCTCCAGGAAGTCCGCCAACAACTTCTCCAGCTCCAGCAGGCCTGCGGGCTTCATCTGCACCGAGCCGCCGGAGCCGCCCGAACCACCTGACTTGCCGCCAGGGGTACCCGACTTCACGGCGTCCTCGATGGTGCGCACCGACCAGCCTTCCTTCACGGCGGAGGCCGCGAGGGATTCCATGGTGGACGTCGACGTGCACCCGAGCAACGCGCGGGCATGACCGGCAGACAGACGACCATCGGCCAGGTAGCCCTGGATCGGGGCGGGCAGGTTCAGTAGGCGCAACGAGTTCGTGACCGCGGCGCGGCTCTTGCCCACGCGCTTGGCGACTTGTTCGTGCGTCAGCGAGAAGTCATCAGCGAGTTGCTGGTACGCCGCGGCTTCTTCCAGCGCCGTGAGGTCCTGCCGGTGCAGGTTCTCCACGAGTGCCTGCTCGACCGATGCGAGTTCGTTGACCTCGCGCACGACAACCGGGACAACGGACAGCTTCGCCCGCTGGGCAGCGCGCAGACGGCGCTCACCGGCGATGAGCTCGTAGCGGCCCTTTGAGATTTCGCGCACAAGCAACGGCTGGAGCACCCCGATCTCCTTGATCGACTTCGCGAGATCGTTCAATGATTCCTCGTCGAAATGAACGCGCGGCTGGTGCGGGTTCGGTGAGATCGCATCAACAGAGACGTCGCGCAACGCCGAATCGGGTAGTTCGGCAACGGGTTCCGGGGCGGAAGGCTTCGTCGTGGAGCGGGCCGGTGCGGACGGTTCGGGGGCTGCGGGCGCTGCTTCCTTCGACTTCTGCGACGGGATCAGTGTGGAGAGTCCCCTACCCAGCTTGCGGTTTTCTGCCATTGCTCAACTCCTTTGCCACGGCGCGGTACGCCTTTGCCCCTGTCGAAGAACCGGCGTGCTTCAGCACCGACATGCCCATGCTGGGCGCCTCGGCGAGCTTCACGTTGTAGGGAATCGCCGTCTTGAACACACGGTCACCGAAGGTGTCGCGCATGTCCGTGGCCACTTCCACCGAAAGGTTCTTGCTCTTCTCGAACATTGTGATGAGGTAGTGCCCGATTTCCAACTTGGGGTTTAGGCCGGCCTCGCGCACCTGGGTGACGATGGCAGTCAGGTCGCGCAGACCCTCGAGGGCGAAGTAATGGCACTGCACCGGGGCAAGGACAGTGTCCGCGGCCATGAACGCATTGACGGTCAGTCGGCCGAGAGTGGGCGGGCAGTCGATCAGGATGTAGTCATAATCATCGGCCACGGCGGCAATCGCGTCCTTCAAGCGGGGCTGGGGGAACATCTCGGCCACCAGTTCGGCCTCCACCCCGGCCAGGTCCTGGGTGCTGGGGGCAGGCGCAACAAAGAGGTTCTTCTCGGCGGTTGCTTCGACGACATTGTCGAGGGTGTCCTCGCGGCGCAGCACCTCGGCCATGGTGGGGGCGTCGTCTGGGGGCTGGACCCCGAGTCCCGAGGTGGCATTCCCCTGTGGGTCGATGTCGATGATCAACGTCCGGAAGCCCAGTTCAGCCAACGCGGCCCCCAAGTTGATGGCCGTGGTGGTCTTGCCGACGCCGCCCTTTTGCAGCGAGATGGCGATGACCGATGCGCTCATGGGGTGAACCTTCCTTCGAGTCGAAACCTGTGGACTGCCGAAATGGTAGTTCGGGGGTGTGGATAACGGGTGGATGGCTCGGCTTCCCCGGGACGTGTTTCACGTGAAACACGGGGTCAGGAACTGGGCGCTCGGGGAGGCAACGGAGGGGCTGGCCGGGGTCAGACGCGTGCGGAGGGCCTCCCCTCAAAATGTTTCACGTGAAACGTCTGAAGGTTTCAGAAACCTCCCCTGTTTCACGTGAAACCTGAGAAACCCTTGTCAACCAAGGGTTGAGGGTTTGGTCAGGCGAAAAACGGCCACCCCGGGATAGTCCCGAATCAGGGTCAAACCAAGGTCTTCGAGCAGCTCCGTTTTTTTCCACCTGTCCGGATGGTCGCTCGGAGGCTCAGAGATTACGACCATCCCGCCGGGTGTCGCGAGGGGGGTCGCCAGACGCAACGTGACCTCCGGTGGGCCGAACCCGCGACTCACCACCGCCTCGTACCGTCCGGCGTGTTCAGGGTCCCGACCGAGCACCTCCACGTCGGCGGTCAGCACGGTGACCCGGTCGGCGAGCCCCATCGCGGCGACTCCCCGCGTCAGGGCATCCATACGAGTCGCACGGCGGTCAGTGAGCACCAGTCGCAGGTCGGGACGGTCGACGGCGATCACCAGACCCGGAACCCCCGCCCCGGTGCCGATGTCGATGACCGGCCCCGTGCACCCGGCCAGGGGAGCGACGAACTGGCGGGCGTGGGAAATGACCTCGGAAATGGAACGACGTCCCAGGGTTCCCCATTTCTGGGCGTCCCCCAGGACGTCGTCAAGAGTCTTTCGCGGGCTGCTCATCGCAGCCCCGAGCGTACTTATTCCGCGGTTGCGGGCTCCACCACCACGCGGCGCTTGGGGTCCTCGCCCTCGCTGCGCGTGCTGACTCCGGCCACCTCGATGAGCGTGTCGTGCACGATCTTGCGGTCAGCCGAGTTCATCGGCTCCAGGCGGCGGGCCTGGCCGGTGGCCACGACTTCCTCTGCAACCTTCTGGGCAAAGCGGCCGAGGGCCTCCTTGCGGCGCTCGCGGTAGCCGGCGATGTCCACCCGCAGACGGGTGTCCTGGTCGCCGAGACGACGCTGGCTGGCCACGCGGGTGAGGTCCTGGATGGCCATCAAGGTGTTGCCGCCGGGCCCGACCAGCAGGCCGAGCTCGGTACCGTCCACCCGCACCTCGATCTCGTCGTCCTCACGGCTGACCGACACCTTGCCGGTGGTGCCAAAGGCCGAGACGAGGCCGGACAGGAAGTCCGATGCGGCCTGGCCAACTGCGGCCGGGTCCACATCCACTTTCT
>JBEGQK010000189.1:0-5877 GCA_041180985.1 Actinomycetota bacterium | reverse complement strand
GTGACCTCACCCTAATTTGCGTCAGGCGTCGTTCGCCACGGGGGCCGTGAACTGGGCCTGGTACAGGCGGTGGTACGCGCCCTTCGCGGCCAGGAGTTCCTCGTGGCTGCCCTGTTCCACGATCGATCCGTTCTCCATGACCAGGATGATCGTGGCGTCACGGATGGTCGAGAGACGGTGCGCGATCACGAAGCTCGTGCGGGAGGCCCGGAGGTTGTGCATCGCGCGCTGGATGAGCACCTCGGTGCGGGTGTCCACCGAACTGGTCGCCTCGTCGAGAATCAGGATCGACGGGTCCGAGAGGAAGGCGCGGGCAATGGTGAGCAGCTGCTTCTCCCCCGCGCTGACCGCGGCGGTCTCCCCGTCGAGGACTGTGTCGTACCCGTCGGGCAGCGAGTGCACGAAACGGTCCACGTACGCCGCCTTGGCGGCCGCGAGAACTTCCTCGCGAGTCGCCGACGGACGGCCGTATGCGAGGTTCTCGTAAATGGTGCCGTCGAACAACCAGGTGTCCTGGAGCACCATGCCGATCTTCGAACGGAGCTCATGGCGCGGCATCTCGGAGATGTTGCGGCCGTCGAGGAGGATGCGGCCCCCGTTCAGCTCGTAGAAGCGCATGATCAGGTTCACGAGCGTCGTCTTGCCCGCACCCGTCGGACCGACGATCGCGACGGTGGTGCCGGGTTCGGCGACGAACGAGAGGTCCTTGATGAGCTCGCGCTCGGGGTTGTACGAGAACGACACGTGGTCGAACTCGACGCGACCGACCACCGGGATGTTCGTGTCGACGCCCACCTCGGGCGTCTGCTCCTCGGCGTCCAGCAGCTCGAACACGCGCTCGGCCGAGGCGACCCCGGACTGGAGGACGTTGAACATGCTGGCGGTCTGCGTGAGCGGCTGGGTGAACTGGCGCGAGTACTGGATGAACGCCTGCACGTCGCCGATGCCCATGGCGCCGGACGTGACGCGGAGGCCGCCGACCACGGCGATGGCCACGTAGTTCAGGTTGCCGATGAACATCATCGCGGGCTGGATCGAGCCGGAGATGAACTGCGCCCCGTAGCTGGCCCCGAACAGTTCCTCGTTCATCTCCTCGAATCGACCCTCGACCTCCGACTGCTTGCCGAATGCCTTCACGATGGCGTGACCGGTGAACGTCTCCTCGATCAGTCCGTTGAGCGTGCCCGTGGTGCGCCACTGGTCGATGAACTTCGCCCTCGAGCGCTTGGCGATCTGCTTCATGGTCAGAGTCGACAGCGGGATGATGAGGAGTGCGATGAGCGCCAGGATCCACGACACCGTGAACATCATCACGAGGACACCGACCATGGTCAGCAGCGACGTGATCAGCTGGCTGAGCGACTGCTGCAGGCTCTGGCTGATGTTGTCGATGTCGTTCGTGACCCGGCTGAGGAGGTCGCCGCGGGCGTGCCGGTCGATGTAGCTGAGCGGGAGGCGGTGGAGCTTCTCCTCCACCTCGCTCCGCAGCGAGAACATGGTGCGCTGCACGACGCCCGCCAGGAGGAATGCCTGGCCGTACGCGAGCACGTACGAGAGCGCGTACACACCGACCGCCACCCACAATGTGTTGTGCAATGCAGAGAAATTGATGCGGCTCGGGTCGCGGTACTTGATGAGGGGCTTCGTCAGCAGGTTCGTGGCATGCCCGAGGATGCGTGGCCCCGACACCACCAGCGCAACGCTCACCACGGCCATGAAGAGGATCGCGATGACGAGCACGCCTTCCCTGGCGAGCAGACGCGCGAGGCGACGGGAGGTCTCACCGAAGTTCTCGGACTTCTCTGTGGGGATGCCGACCGTGTTCCAACGGCCTGTGCGCAGCTCGCTGACGGACGCGCCCGGCTTCGCATCCCCGGTCTTGCTCTCGTCGCTCATGCCACCTCCTCCTCGTTGATGGAGGCCTGCGACGACACGATTTCCTCGTAGGTCGGGCATGTCCGGAGGAGATCGTCGTGGGTGCCGAGACCGACGGGCTCGCCGTCCTCCAGCACGAGGATCTGATTGGCATGGCGGATTGTCGACACGCGCTGGGCAACGATGATCGTCGCGGCGTTGCGGACGTACGGGGCGAGGGCCGCGCGCAGCCGTGCGTCGGTGGCAAGGTCCAGCGCGGAGAACGAGTCATCGAACAGGTAGATGTCGGGCTTGCGCACGAGCGCCCGCGCGATGGCGAGGCGCTGGCGCTGGCCGCCCGACACGTTCGTGCCGCCCTGTGCGATCGTCGCGTCGAGACTGCCGGGCATCGCGCGCACGAAGTCCTCCGCCTGCGCGATGCGCAGTGCCTCCCACATCTCGTCCTCGGTCGCGTCCTCCTTGCCGTAGCGCAGGTTGCTGGCGACCGTGCCCGAGAACAGGTACGGCTTCTGCGGCACGAGACCGACACGCGACCACAGCGCCTCCGGTGCGAGGTCACGAACGTCGACGCCGTCGACGAGCACGGTTCCCGCCGTCGCATCGAACAGCCTGGGGACGAGGTTGATGAGTGTGGTCTTGCCGGACCCCGTGGACCCGATGATCGCAAGCGTCTCACCGGGCCTGCAGGTGAACGTGACGTTGCTGAGCACGGGGTACTCCGCACCGGGATAGCTGAACCCCACTCCCCGCATCTCGAGGGTCGCCTGGTCCGAGATGTCGGTGACCGGATTCTCCGACGGCACCACCGTCGAGGGCGTGTTCAGCACCTCCATGATGCGCTCGGAACTGACGGACGCACGCGGAACGAGAGCGGCCATGTAGGTGGCCATCATGACCGACATCAGGATCTGCGTGAGGTACGTAAGGAAGGCCACGAGGGCACCGATGTGGTGCATCTTCCCCGTCGCGATGCGGTCGGCGCCGAACCACACCACCGCGACGCTCGCCATGTTCACGAACAAGGTGACCGTGGGGAACATGAGGCTCTGCAGACGACCGCCGCGGAGGGCCGTGGTCGTGAGGCTCTCGTTCCCCGCACGGAATCGCTCGACCTCCTCCGGTTCGCGCACGAACGCACGCACCACGCGGATGCCGGTGAGCTGCTCGCGGAGAACGGCATTGATGCGGTCGATCTTCTCCTGCATCAGGCGGAACGTGGGCGTCATGCGCACGATGATCGAGCCCTGGGCAATCAGCACCAGCGGGATGGTGACGACGAAGATCCATGACAGGCCGATGTCCTGGCGCATCGCCAGGATCACCCCGCCCACCGCGGTGAACGGTGCCCCGAGAAGCAGGGTGCACGTCATGAGAACGAGCATCTGCACCTGCTGCACGTCGTTCGTGATGCGGGTGATGAGGGACGGGGGCCCGAAGTGGTTCACCTCGCGGCTGGAGAAGCTGTTGACCTGGTGGAAGAGGTCCCGGCGGGTGTCACGGCCGAATCCCATGGCCGCCTTCGAGCCGGCGCGGACGGCGGCAATCGAGAACGTGACCTGGATGAGCGTGACACCGATCATCACGACACCCATCCGCAGGATGTATTCGTGGTCGCCCTTGGCGACACCGTTGTCGATGATGTCGGCGTTCAGCGTGGGCAGGTACAGGCCGGCAATCGCCTGGACTGCCTGGTACGCGACAACGAACCAGAGGACGGTCCTGTAGACCCCGAGTTGTCGCTTCAGCAGTGCAATCAGCACGACAACCCCCTTCTCAACACCGTGACAACCCTAGTGATGGGGGCATCGAGAGCCACCAGTGGAGAACGGTGACCATTGTCGCGTGAGTGCAGAACGCCTGCTTCCCTGCCGAATGTCGCCCGGACGCGGAGACGACCGCTCAACGACGCGCGGTGTGGCGAGTTCCCGGAGGGTCGACGGCCCACGGAGCAGGCGCACCCCAGGTGTCGCCGTAGACCAGTTCGCTCATCGGTGACCGCCGCACGGGACCGTGCGAACCCTCCGGCCGGCCGAGGGTGATGGACGCGGCGATGAACACTTCCTCCGGGATGCCGAGCAGTGCCTTCAGTTCTGCGTCGACGAATGCGTGGAACCCCGTGAGGACTCCCCCGTACCCGAGCGCACGCGCGGCAAGTAGCACGTTCTGCACGGCCGGGTACACAGACGCTCCCTCGTTCGGGTTCGGAGCGCGGTAGCGCACGAGACACCCGAGCACCAGTGCCGGAACGTGCTCGATGTTGTCGACGTACTGCTGCATCGTCGCCGCCATGCGTGCCTTCGGCGACGACAGGTCGACACCCGTCCCCGAGTCGTAACCGTCATCCGTTCGCTTCGCGCCCCACACCGCCCGTGCACCCTTCGCGATCAGTGCCTTCGCCTGTTCGGCCTTCTCGCCGTCCGTCAGCACCAGGAAACGGAATGGCTGTCGGTTCGAACCGCTCGGCGCGCGGGTCGCGGCGAACATGATGTCGCGCAGGACGTGCGCGGGAACCGGCTCGTCCGCGTAACGACGGATTGCGCGCGTGGTGGTCAACCCCTCGAGCATCCCCACCGTGTCGGCCTGCAACCCGAGTGTCGTGAGGTCGTCGCGGTCCATGACGACCATTTCTATCCCACTGTGGCCGTGGGTACTGTGTGGGCGTGCATCAAGAACTCGGTTTCTACACGCTCGCCGGCGCCCCGAAATCCCCCCGCGACATGCTGGGCGAACTCGCCCACGCCGAGCGCCTCGGAATCGGCACCGCATTCATCTCGGAGCGGTTCAACATCAAGGAGGCCGGCGCCCTGACCGGCGCGGCGTGCGCCGTGTCGAACCTGAACATCATCACCGCCGCCACGAACCACACGACACGCCACCCCGTCGTCACCGCATCATGGGCAAGCACGCTCCACCTTCTCTCGGAAGGACGTTTCAGTCTCGGCATCGGTCGCGGCATCGACGCGATGTTCAAGGCATTCGGCATGCCGCTCGCCACCACCGAGTCGATGGAGTCGTTCGCACTCCTCATGCGCAGGCTGTGGAAGGGCGAGACGGTCCTCGGGTACGAGGACATCACGGGCAAGTACCCGGTCCTGCGCCTCGACCCGGCATTCGACCTCGACATACCGCTGAGCATCACGGCCTTCGGTCCGAAGACTCTCGAGCTCGGCGGTCGCTGCTTCGACAACGTGATCCTGCACACCTTCTTCACCGACGAGACGACCGCACGCGCGGTTCGCACCGTGAAGGAATCAGCCGAGAAGGCCGGACGTGACCCGTCGACGGTGAAGGTGTGGTCGTGCTTCGCGACCATCGGGGACCATCTTCCCCACGACCTGCGCATCAAGAAGACCGTCGGACGGTTGGCGACATACCTGCAGGCGTACGGGGACCTGATGGTGCGCACCAACAACTGGGACCCCAAGGTGCTGCAGAGGTTCCGCGAGGACGAGTTCGTGCGCTCGTTCCCCGGTGCACTCGACGCGAAGGCGACCACCGCCGAGCTCGAGCGTGTCGCACCGCTCATCCCCGGGGAGTGGCTGGCACCGGCGGCGACTGGCACCCCCGAACAGTGCGTCGCGGCCGTGCGCAACCAGTTCGCGCTCGGGTGCGACGGGGTCATCATGCACGGAGCGTCCCCCGCGGAGCTCGAACCGATCGTCAACGCCTACACGGCGTGATCACGCGGCCCAGTGGGCCGTCAGCATGTCCGCACCGGCGACCGGGTTCTCGATCATCCACCAGTGACCGACACCGCGGAGGTTCGCCGTGCCGGCGCCCACCGACCGCGCCATCTCCTCGTGCATCGCGTGCGGGCCGGCGTAGTGGTCGTTCTCCGCGATGATCACCAGGCCGCTTGCCGGTCGGGTCGTCACGAACATCTCGCCGAGCTCGCGCATGGCCGGTTGTGCGGCGCTTCGGTAGAGAGCAAGGATGCACCGCGCCATCTCGTCGTTCACCCATGGCTTCATCTCGCGGACGATCGCCTCCGTGATGCCCATC
>JBEGQK010000188.1:0-2688 GCA_041180985.1 Actinomycetota bacterium | reverse complement strand
GGGGACGCGCGCATCGAAGGAACGCCGGTCGAACCCGGCGACGCAGTCGTCGTCGCCACCAGCGGAAGCTCAGGCACCCCGAAGGGCGTCGTCCTCACCCACGACGCGGTGTCGGCCAGTGCACGGGCGGTTCACGCCCGACTGAACGTCACCGCGACGGACACGTGGCTCGCCTGTCTCCCGCCCGCACACATCGGCGGCCTGTCGGTGGTGCTGCGCAGCATCGTCACGGGTGTCCCGTGCATCACTGCCGACGGCTTCTCGGTCGAGTCCTACGACAGTGCCGCAGCCGAAGGGGCAACCCTCGTGTCGTTGGTCGCGACCGCGCTGCGGCGCGTCGACGCGTCTCTTTACCGCACCATCGTCCTCGGTGGCGCACGCCCACCGGCCGACAGACCGTCGAACAGCGTGGCCACCTACGGCATGACCGAGACCGGCAGCGGCATTGTCTACGACGGCGTCCCCCTGGACGGGGTCGAGCTCTCGGTGCGCGACGGCATCATCCACGTGCGCGGTCCGATGCTGATGCGCGGCTACCGCAACGCAGCCTCGACCATCGATCCGGACGGCTGGTTTCGCACCGGCGACATCGGTTCGATCGGCGCCGACGGACGGCTGAGCGTGGAGGGGCGCGAGGGCGATCTCATCATCACGGGCGGCGAGAACGTGTGGCCGGAGGCTGTCGAGTCCGCGCTCATGACCCACGTTGACGTCACCGACTGCTGCGTCGTGGGCATCGACGACCCCGAATGGGGCCGGGCGGTTCACGCATTCATCGTCTCGTCACGCGACATCCCGCTCGAGGAGGTGCGCGAGCACTGCAAGATGACGCTCCCGGCGCACGCGGCACCGAAGCACGTCCACCGCATCGACGCCATCCCGCGGACCGCCCTCGGCAAGCCGCGACGCGGCGACCTCGCGAATCTCGCCGGCTGAACGGCAACCGGCCGGACCGGGCGGCGGGCCGCTACTTGCCGTCTGCCTCGATCACGGGCGACATGCGGAGCGTGCGGATGCGGCGACCGTCGATCTCCTCGACGGTGAACCGCCAACCGTCGCGGTCGATGAACTCACCGACGACCGGCACGTGCTCGAGGGTCCCGAACACGAAACCACCGACGGTGTCCCAGTCCTCGTCCGGCAGGCGCATGTCGAAGTGGTCGTTGAAGTCGGAGATCGACATGCCCGCGTCCACGAGGGAGTCCCCGTTGTCGAGGTGGGTGATGTCGGGGTCCTCCGCATCGTGTTCGTCCACGATCTCGCCGACGAGTTCCTCGAGGCAGTCCTCCAGCGTGACCAGACCGGCGATGGAGCCGTACTCGTCGGCCACGATCGCCATGTGGAAGTGGTCGCGCTGCATGTCGCGCATCAGCTTGGCGACGGGCTTGTTCTCGGGCACCACGCTGACCGGGCGGACGAGCGAACCGAGTGCCGCCGCCCCCTGGCCGGAGCGGACCGCCTTCATGAGGTCCTTCGCGTATGCGATGCCGAGCACCTCTTCGTGGTCGTCGTCGGCCTGCAGCACGGGCAGCCTGCTGACCCCGTGCTCGAACGCGAGGTCGAGCGCTCCGTCGATCGACATGTCGGACTCCACCGCGATGATGTCCGGGCGCGGGATCATGATCTCGCGCACGACGGTGTCGCCGAACTCGATGATCGACTCGATGAGCTCGCGTTCCTCATGCTCGATGATCTCCTCCTCGGCGGCAGCCTCCACGATGCCGAGGAACTCCTGCTCGCCGACGAACGGACCCTGCTCGAGCCCTTTGCCCTTCACGATGATGTTGGTGAGGCCGATGAGACCGCGCGAGATCATGCGGAGCGGCCAGAACCCCACGAGAATGGCCGTCACGCGCGACGTGCTGAGTGCGGCACGGTCGGGCTGCTGCACCGCGTACGTCTTCGGGACCGCCTCGGCCAGCACGAAGAACACGATCACGTTCAGCACCACGCCCACCGCGACGCCGGGGGCGCCGAACAGGCGGCCGCTCACGACACCGGTGAGCGTGGCCTGGATCGTCTGGGAGACATTGACCGCCAGGAGCAGCGGGTTCACCCACCGCTCGGGGTGACTGACCAACGAGAGGAGTGCCGCACCGCCGCGGGCACCCGTGTCGGCCAGGGCCTGCGCCTTCGGCTTCGACATGCGCGACAGACCCATCTCCGCTATCGAGAGGAACACGAGCACGAGCAGCAGCACGCCGATGGCGACGAGCATCCAGATATCGGCGGTGGTGGGGGAAGCGGAGATCATTCGTCGTGTCCCTGGCGGAAGCCGACGGGGGCCGGACCGTTCCAGTGGTGTTTCTCCAAAATGGAGAGTTCGCGCGACCGCATGTCGGCGGTGTTCGGTTCGTCGTCGTGGTCGAAACCGAGGACGTGCAGTACACCGTGGACGACGAGAAGTGCGATCTCGTCATCGTACGTTCCGGCATGGGACGGGAACTGTTTCTTCGCCACCGACGGGCAGACGAGCACGTCACCGAGCATCGTCGGCACGTCGTCCACGTCCGGGTGCGGCCGGGCCGGCCCCCGGGTCAATGCGCCGGGACCCTGTGACTCCACCATCACGTCGAGACCGTCCATCGGGAACGACAGGACGTCGGTCGGACCCACCTTGCCCATGTGCTCCAGGTTCAACTCGGCGATGGATGTCTCGTCGATGAAGAACAGCGAGAGTTCGCATGC
>JBEGQK010000187.1:0-2814 GCA_041180985.1 Actinomycetota bacterium | reverse complement strand
TCTCGTACTCAATGTGAGCAATCGAGATCGTGATACCACGGGCCTTTTCCTCGGGCGCCTTGTCGATCTGATCGAACGGCGTGTAATCAGCCAACCCACGATCAGCCAACGTCTTCGAAATGGCAGCCGTCAACGTGGTCTTGCCATGGTCAATGTGACCCATGGTGCCGATATTCACGTGCGGCTTTGTGCGCTCAAACTTTGCCTTTGACACTGTTCTCTCCTGAGGTTCCTTGTTGTCTCTGTCTTGTAGCGTCGATCGGGATCGAACCGATGACCTTCCGATTATGAGCCGGATGCTCTGACCAACTGAGCTACGACGCCCTGCCGTATTGGTCTAACCATCTGATGGCGACCCGGGGGTCCGGGCCAACGCCAAATGGCTGAGCCCTCTGTGGGAATCGAACCCACGACCTTTTCCTTACCATGGAAACGCTCTGCCGACTGAGCTAAGAGGGCGTGCGCGCTGAAGCAAAGCCTCAACGAGCCAGACGGGAAAGGCTAGCGGTGATAATTCCCAAACCGCCACTAGGTTCTTGGCCGATGGAAACCGTCTCGATCCGCCGCGCGACGCCCGCTGACGCGCCCGCAATCGCCGCGATTTACAACCACGAGGTGGAGAACGAGACCAGCACTTTCGACCTCGTCCCGCGGTCCGCGCAGGACCAACTGGACTGGCAGAACGCCCGAGAAGGCGCATTCGGGGTGTTCGTGGCCGAGCTCGGGGGTGAGGTGGTCGGTTTCGGGGCCCTCTCGCCCTACAAGGAACGGGCCGCCTACCGCACCACCGTGGAGGATTCCGTGTACGTGCGCCGGGACATGGGTCGGCGCGGGATCGGCCGGGCCATCCTCGCCCACCTGCTCGACACCGCCGCCGACGGCGGGTTCCACGCCGTGATGGCCCGAATTACAACGTTGTCAGTTGGCTCGATCGGCCTGCACGAGGCTCTCGGGTTCCGCGAGGTCGGGGTGGAACGCGAGGTGGGCCGCAAGTTCGGCAAGTGGCTGGACGTCTGCCTGATGCAGGTCCTGCTGCACGAGCGCCCCGGCGACTGACCAGCACCGGCCCGTCGTCGACCGGGCGACACGGTGCGTCTCATCGAGTCCGGGAAACTGGGCCGGAAAAATATGTGACCCCGCCGGCGATTACTTCCGGCAGGGTCACATACGGGTTGGGCTGTCTGGCTTTCGCCTTTCAGTTCACGGTTTTCACCGTGGTGGGCCGGGGAGGATTCGAACCTCCGTAGGCAGTGCCGGCAGATTTACAGTCTGCTCCCTTTGGCCGCTCGGGCACCGACCCCTATGGAGTCGCCAAGGTTATCGGCATCACTAGCCTTCTCTGCATGCCGTCTTTCGATGTCGTCTCAGAGGTTGACCGCCAGGAACTGCGCAACGCAGTGGACCAGGCAGAGCGGGAAATGAGCCAGCGGTTCGACTTCAAGGGCACCAATTCCTCCATCGAGCAGAAGGAGCTGGTGATCACCATCAAGACCATCAGCGAAGAGAAGGCCCGTGCCGTGCGGGTGCTGCTGGAGGAGAAGTTCGTGAAGCGCGGCCTCTCGCTGAAGGGCATCGAGTGGGGCAAGTTCGAGCAGGCCTCGGGCGACACGGTGCGCCAGGTGGTCACCATCAAGGTCGGCATCACCAGTGACAAGGCCAAGGAGATCAACAAGTTGATCAAGGAGAAGGGCCCGAAGGGCGTCTCCAGCCAGACCCAGGGCGAGCAGGTGCGCGTGACCTCGAAGAAGCGTGACGACCTGCAGGCCGTCATGGCCCTTCTGAAGGGCGAGGACCTGGGACTGCCGCTCCAGTTCGAGAACTTCCGCGACTGATTCCGCCGGGTACCTCGTCCCGCCCACATTCCTGTCAACTTCGGGAGGAAAGGACGTCGATGCTCATGGTGACCGAACCCGAACGACTCGAATTGCACCAAGCCATGCGCGGCATCATCGGCACCGGACCGGCGAACACGTTCATGCAGCTTGCGACCCCGCGTGACTGGGATGATGTCGTGCGGGTTCATCAACTCGACGCCGCGATCGGTGGTCTTCGCTCGGAGCTGAAGCAGGACATCACCGACGTGAGGCTCGAGATTGCGGGACTGCGAGATGAACTCAAGCAGGAGATCGCTGACCTTCGGACTGACGTACGGACCGGGTTCGCCGAGATGCGGACAGAGATGTCCATGTCCATCTCGACCGAAATACGGCGTCAGACGCAATGGATCATCGGCGTGCTCACGTCACTCTCGGTCGCGCTGATCCTCGCGACCTTGCTCTAGTCCTCGCTGGGTGCCTCCGCGGCGCGCTTCTGCAGCTCGTTCACCACGCTCGCGTCGGCGAGCGTGGTCGTGTCGCCCAGGTTGCGTCCCTCGGCAACGTCGCGGAGAAGACGACGCATGATCTTGCCGCTGCGCGTCTTCGGCAGTTCCGGCGTGAAGTAGATGGTCTTCGGCTTCGCGATGGCACCGATCTCCTGCGCCACGTGGTTGCGCAGCACTTGCTCATCGACTTCCTTTCCGCCGACGAGCGTCACGTAGGCGATGATCGCCTGCCCGGTGGTTGCGTCGTTCGCACCCACCACCGCTGCTTCGGCGACGGACGGGTGCGACACGAGTGCCGACTCCACCTCGGTGGTGCTGATTCGGTGGCCGGACACGTTCATCACGTCGTCAACGCGACCGAGCAACCACAGGTAGCCGTCGTCATCGAGCTTCGCGCCGTCGCCGGCGAAGTAGCGGCCCTCGAAACGGCTCCAGTACGCGTCCTTGTAACGCTCGGGGTCCTTCCAGATGCCGCGCAACATCCCCGGCCA
>JBEGQK010000186.1:0-4333 GCA_041180985.1 Actinomycetota bacterium | reverse complement strand
TGCCGGTGGACGTGGTGGGCATCAGGTCGCCCGCCTCGGGGGTCAACCTGTTGTCATCGTCGCCGGACGGCTGGAACGTGGGCAGGTTGTCGACGTTGTCGGGCACGAACTGCAGGAGTGCGTCGACCCACTCGACCGCCGCGGCGATGTCGGGGACGACGACTGAAGCGGCGCCGCTCTGGCGCGCATGGGTCGTCGGCCCGCCGAGCTCGTCGGTGCTCACGGCGATGCCCGTGAACTCCTCGACCATTGTCGGTCCGCTCACGAACGCGTACGCATCCTCCGTCATGACGACGAAGTCCGCGAGTCCGATGAGGAGTGCCGGGCCCGACACCGCAGGTCCGTTCACGATGCTGACAGTCGGCACGACGCCGGAGCACTCGGCGAGTGCCTTCGCAGCCGTTCCCCAGCCGTGGAGTGCGGCGATGCCCTCGAGGATGTCGGCGCCTGATGACGCGAACTGGCCGACGAGGGGGAGGCCCTTCGTGCGCGCCGCATCGGCTGCCGCCGCGATCACCTGCGACGCGGCAGCGGAGAGCGCGCCCTTGTGGTGAGAGCCGTCTACCTCGAGCCACACGACCGCGCGGCCGGAGGGGAGTTCCCGGATGTCTGCCATCGCGGCGCCCGGCACCTTGTGCTGCAGTTCCAGCAGCACCTTTGCCGTTGTGGTTGCCGCCTCGCTCACGTCCCTCAGATTAGGCGTCTCAGGTCTGTCGGTTCCCCTTGACGGCGGGAATGCCGACCTCGATCGACACCCCGGGCTGTTTGTTGCCGTGTCTCTGGACGATTCCGAGTGCCGCATCGCGGACGGCGAGAGTGGCGCGGTTCGGCCTCGGGCGCGGGCGTTGCACCCAGCCCACCACACGGCGCGGAAGTTCCGGCACCGTGATGCGAACGAAATCGCCCTGCAGCCAACCCGGGATCGCGGACGCGGGAACGATGGCCGCGCCGAAACCCTCGAACGCGAGAGACGTCATCAGTCGCACTCCGTCGATCTCTGCCTGTGACCGCAATGCGACGCCGTGCGCGCCGGCGGCGCGGTCGAGGATGCGCCGTTGCGCGGTGCCGCGCGGTGCGAGCAGGATCGGGTGCTCAGCGAGTTCCACGATGCTGACCTCGGTGCGGTCGGCCAGTTGGTGGGTGCGGGGACACAGCAGGAGAAGGCTCTCGGCGAACATCTCCTTCACCTCGAAGTCGCCGTCGGCGAGAGGAAGGTGGACGATGGCCGCGTCGATCTCGCCGGTGGTGAGCAGCGGCATCAGCGAACTCGTGGCTCCCTCGACGACGGTCGTGTGCACACCGGGCTGCGTGCGGGCGAGCGTCGTGAGCAACTGGGGCATCAGCCAGCGCGCAGTGGTGCCGATGGTGCCGATGCGCGCGTCACCCACCGCCGCCTCACCCAGCGAGTGCATGTCCGCGTCGATGTCCTCCATCTCGTGGATGATCCGGCGCGCCCGTGCGGCGACCATGTCACCCTCGGCGGTGAGCTTGCCCTGGTGTCGATCAACGAGCGTGACGCCGAGTTGTCGCTCGAGGCGCGACAGGTGGGCGGAGACATTCGACTGGACGGTGTCGAGTGCCTTGGCAGCCGCCGAGAACGACCCGTGGTCGGCGATGGCCAGCAGGCTCTGGAGCTGCTTGATTTCCATGGGTGTCTCCGGGCTGGTGTGGCAGGTATCACAAAAAACGATAGCAAGTATCGTGTCCTCCAGCTTGAGTGTTCACGCATTCACGTTCATAATGGAGACACAACAAAACGCGCCGGGCCTCCCCCCATAAGCCCGGCCGACAGATTCCAGAGGATCCCCCTCCATCTGGATCAGGTTGAGAGGCCCCGCACCCCCGCGGGGCCTTTCCCGTTCCCGGGACTTGTGAGGTCCACAGGACCCGCATGCAAAGAGCCCGTTTCGCGCGGGCGGGGACTGACCTAACCTTCGCGCCCATGACGGGTGCAGCATTCTTCGACCTCGACCGCACGTTGCTCTCGGGCGCGTCGGCACACGTCGTCAGCAAGGTGCTGCGCGAGACGGGGGTCGTCAACCGCGAGATACCCGGCGAGGGGATCCTCTACAAGGTGTTCGAGACCTTCGGTGAGAACCTGCCGTCGATGGTGCTCGGCCGCCAGGCGGTCGTTGCGATGCGCGGGCACTCGCGCGCCGACGTCCGTGCCGCGGCCGATGGTGCGGTGGACGGACTCGTGTCGCTGCTCCAGCCGTACGCACGCAGCGTGATGAAGAAGCACAAGGACGAAGGTCGGCGTGTCGTCCTCGCCACGACGACACCGCGTGACCTGATCGAACCCTTCGCGCACGCAGTCGGGTTCGACGCGGTCATCGCCACCACGTACGCGGTGGACGAGCACGGCGTGTACAACGGCGAACTAGACGGCCCGTACGTGTGGTCGCGCGGCAAGCGGGATGCCGTGCGTGAGTGGGCCGCGGCGAACGGTGTGGACCTTGCGGAGAGCTACGCGTACAGCGACAGCGTGTTCGACGAGCCTCTGCTGGCGAGTGTCGGTCACCCGGTGTGTGTGAACCCCGACTTCCGCCTGCGTCTGATGGCGGCGGCGCGACGCTGGCCCGTGACGAACTTCGACGTGCCCGACGGGGTGGCGAAGATCCCCGTTGTCGGTCTCGAGGCCCAGCAGTTGTTGATGAAGTTCGCGAGGCCCGAGACTTTCCCGTACGCGAAATGGGTCGTCACCGGAACCGAGAACATCCCGCGTGACGGCGCGGCGATCATCGTGGCGAACCACCGCAGCTACTTCGACATCGCGGCGGTGTCCATGGCCGTCGCGCGCACGGGACGTGCCGTGCGGTTCCTCGGCAAGAAGGAAGTGTTCGATGCCCCGGTCATCGGGCCGATCGCATCGGCTCTCGGCGGCATCCGTGTCGACCGTGGCACGGGCAGCAGCGAGCCGTTGCGAGCGGCGGAAGAGGCCATCGCCGCGGGTGACATGGTCGCGATGATGCCGCAGGGGACGATCCCGCGCGGTCGCGCCTTCTTTGACCCCGTTCTGAAGGGGCGGTGGGGAGCAGCGAAGCTCGCCCACGGCTCTCGTGCGCCGGTCATCCCGGTGGGCATCTGGGGGACGGAGAACGTGTGGCCGCGCAACGCGAAGCTGCCGAACTTCACGAACATCACCTCGCCCCCCACGATCATCGTGACGGTCGGTCCGCCCGTGCAGATGCTGTACGACGACCTCGATGCCGACACGCAGCGGATGATGCAGGCGATCAGCGCGTTGCTCCCACCGGAGGCTCGTGAGATGCGCGAACCCACCGAGGACGAACTCCGCCGGACATTCCCGTCCAATTACAAGGGAAACCCGGACGCCGAGGATGACCGACGCCCGGGTTTTGACTCCTGATTGATTGGGTGATGCCCGTCGCGCGCGACGGTGCCGGCTACTTGCCCGCGGCCACCTTGGCGCGCACGATGTTCAGCGCGCTTCCGGCCTTGAACCACTCCACCTGCTCGGGACTGAAGGTGTGCTTCGCCTCGAAGTCGACGGTGGTCCCGTCGGCCTTGTTGATGCGGCACTGCATCGGCTTGTCCGGCACCGGCGGGAGGTTCAGCACGCTGATGGTGTCGTTCTCGCCGATCTGGTCGTAGGTGGCGGGATCCGCGAACGTCAGCGGCACGAGTCCCTGCTTCTTCAGGTTGGTCTCGTGGATGCGCGCGAACGAACGGGCGAAGATGACGACACCGCCGCGGAAGCGCGGCTCCATCGCCGCGTGCTCGCGCGAGGAGCCCTCGCCGTAGTTCTGGTCGCCGATGGCGCACCAGCGGATGCCGGCGCGGCTGTAGTTCTTCGCGATGTCCGGGTACATGCGGCGCTGGCCGTCGGTGATGTCGAGACCCTCGCCGACTGCGTCGTTGTAGGCGTTGACCGCACCGATGAAAAGGTTGCCCGAGATGTTCTCGAGGTGACCGCGGTACGTGAGCCACTTGCCGGCCGCCGAGATGTGGTCGGTGGTGCACTTGCCCTTCGCCTTCATCAGCACGGGGAGCTCCAGGTAGTCCTTGCCGTCCCATGCCGCGAAGGGCTCGAGAAGCTGCAGACGGTCGCTCGTGGGGCTGACCTCGACGATGACGTTGCTGCCGTCGGCCGGGGGAGCAGTGAACGTGTCGACGCCGGGGTCGTAACCCTGCGCGGGGACGATCTCACCCTGCGGTGCGTCGAGCTTCACCTGCGACCCGTCGGGCGCTGTGATCGTGTCGACGCTCGGGTCGAAGTCGAGACGACCCGAGAGCGCGACCGCCATGACGGTGTCGGGGCTGGTCACGAACGAGAGCGTGTTGGCGGAACCGTCCGCACGCTTCGGGAAGT
>JBEGQK010000185.1:0-7788 GCA_041180985.1 Actinomycetota bacterium | reverse complement strand
CCGCGCCGAGGAACTCGAGGACTGCGTCGATGAATGCGAACGACTCGGGTGTCGCGAAGTGGTCCGTGTTCTTCAGCACCACGAGCCGCCCGTTCGGGAATGCCGACGCGAGCTTGTCGGCCGGGTACGTGAAGTCCTTCTCGCCGATGACCACGAGAACCTCGTTCGTGATCGACGCGAGAGACCGGGGGTCGAGCGGGGCCGACCGGGGTCGCTTCATGATCGCGGTCAGTGCTGCCTTGTCCTTGCCCGGTGCATCGGCATAGTTGGCGAAGATCTGTGCGCTCGTGTCCGAAGGGTCCCCGGTTCCCTCGAGCGCCGCGATGATCTTCTTGCCCTCCTCGGCATCCCTCTCCTCGAGCATCCCGTTGCCGATGCCCGCGAGAATGACCTTCCCGAAGCGCGTGGGGTCTGCCACGAGGGCGCCGAGAACGGTCATTGCCCCGAGGGAGAATCCGACTGCGTCCACCACGGGCGGCTCCGCACGGAGCCGGTCGAGGAGCCATGTGTCGAGGTGCGCATAGGCCTCGGGCTCGTGCGGCTTGTCTGCATCCCCGTGGCCGAGCAGATCCACCCCGACGACGGTGCGGCCACCGTCCTCCAGCAGGGCATCAATGCCCGTGCTCTGCCAGGTCTCGCGGAAGGAACCGGCCCAGCCGTGTAGCAAGACAACGGGAACGTTCTCGGGGTCGCTCATGGGAACACGGTAGTCTCGAGATGCCCTATGCGCTTCCTCCAGAGCCCTCCCGCGCACGACCTGACGTACAACGACGTCTTCATGGTGCCGAGCATGTCCACGGTCCCCAGTCGACTGGACGTCAACCTCCGCACCCCGGACAATCTCGGCACGCACATCCCGGTGGTCGTGTCGAACATGACCGCGGTCGCCGGTCGGCGCATGGCGGAGACGGTGGCGCGGCGCGGCGGATTGGTCGTGCTCCCGCAGGACATCCCGCTGGACATCATCGAACAGGTCGTCGACTACGTGAAGTCGCGCCACGTGGTGTTCGAGACCCCGATCACGCTCGGGCCGACCGACACCCTCGGCGAGGCACTCTCGCTCGTCCACAAGCGCGCCCATGGCGCCGTCGTGGTGGTCGATGACGGCAGGCCGGTGGGAATCTTCACGGAGCACGACGCCGCAGGCTTCGACAGGTTCACGCAGCTGAAGAACGTCATGAATCCCGACATCGTGTCGGTGTCCGACTCCATGGACATCGTCGCCATCCATGACCTCCTGGTGGACCAGCGACTGAACTTCGCACCTGTGGTCAACTCCGCCGGTCTTCTCGTCGGCAGTGTCACGCGGCGCGGTGCGCTCCGCAGCACCATGTACAAGCCCGCGGTCGACTCGCAGGGCCGCCTCCTCACGTCTGTCGCCGTCGGCATCAACGGTGACCCCGGCGCCCGCGCGCGAGCGCTCGTCGCGATGGGTGTCGACGTTCTCGTGATCGACACGGCCCACGGTCACCAGGACCGCATGCTGCGTGCCATCGAGGCGGTGAGAGCTGCTGCTCCCGGGACACCGATCGTCGCCGGCAACGTCGTCACCCAGGACGGGACCCGGGACCTGATCAACGCCGGCGCCGATGTCATCAAGGTGGGCGTGGGGCCGGGCGCCATGTGCACCACGCGCATGATGACCGGTGTGGGCAGGCCGCAGTTCTCGGCCGTTCTCGACTGTGCCGAGACGGCGCGCGCAATGGGCAAGCACATCTGGGCCGATGGTGGCGTCAGGTACCCGCGCGACGTCGCCCTCGCCCTCGCCGGCGGCGCGGCCAGCGTGATGCTCGGTTCGTGGCTTGCGGGCACCTATGAATCGGCAGCGGACACGTTGCGCGACACCGAGGGACGCCTCTACAAGGAGAGTTTCGGCATGGCGTCGAACAGGGCCGTGCGCAACCGCACGCGCACCGAGTCCGCGTTCGAGCGCGCGAAGAAGGAACTCTTCGAGGAAGGCATCAGCACCTCGCGCATGTACCTCGACCCCGCACGACCGGGCGTTGAGGACATCATCGACCAGATCGTCGCGGGGCTCAGGTCCTCGTGCACCTATGCCGGTGCCGCCACCATCGACGAGTTCCGCGAGAGGGCGGTCGTCGGTGTCCAGAGCTCGGCCGGGTACGACGAAGGCCGACCGCTCGGCACCAGTTGGTGACCCTTGCGCGTCGTTGCGATTGACGGACCGGCAGGAGCCGGCAAGTCCACGGTCGCACGTCGTGTCGCGGTGGCGACCGGGCTGCCGTTCCTCGACACCGGGGCCATGTACAGGTGCGTTGCCCTGGTCGCCATTCGAAAGGGCGTTCAGGCATCGGACTCGGACTCTGTCGCGGACATCGCCCGGTCGATCCACATTGACGTGCGAGACGGGATCACGTTGCTGGACGGGAACGACGTCTCCGGTGACATACGCACGCCGGAGGTGAACTCCGTGGTCAGCATCATCGCCACGAACTCGGCGGTGCGCGAGGTGATGCGCGAGGCACAGAGAAGGTGGGCTCGGTCCGTGGGCGGGGGAGTCGTCGAGGGTCGCGACATCGGGACGGTGGTGTTCCCCGACGCCACGCTCAAGGTGTTCCTCACCGCGTCGCCAGAGGTGCGCGCACAACGAAGGGTCGCAGAATCGGGTGGCGACGTCGCGGACGTCGCACGTTCGATTGCGGAGCGTGACCACATCGACTCGACCCGCGCGGACAGTCCGTTGCGCCCGGCACCGGGCGCCGCGGTCGTGGACTCGTCGGACAGGCCCATCGAGGAAGTGGTCGGGGAGATAGTGCGCCTGCTGGCCGATCGCACCGGAGGGACTGACCGTGTCTGACGTTGATTCGTACCTTGCAGGTGGTTCCCTCGTGAGCCGTGCGTTCTACTCGGTCGTTCGCAACATCCTCGTCATGCTGTGTCTGGTCGTCACCCGCGTGCGGGTCATCGATCGTCACAAGGTGCCGTCGACGGGGGCGTTCATCCTGGCGCCAATCCATCGCTCCAACATCGATTCCCCGCTGGCGTCGGCCGTGACGCGCCGCCGGATGCGGTTCATGGGGAAGGACTCACTGTGGAAGATCCGACCGATCGGATGGGTCCTCTCGGCACTCGGCGGGTTCCCGGTGTCCAGGGGGACAGCTGACCGCGAGGCACTGAAGAGGTGCATCGCCGTCCTCGAGTCCGGTGAACCATTGGTCCTCTTCCCGGAGGGCACACGGCAGTTCGGCCCGAAGGTGCATCCTCTCTTCGACGGTGCGGCCTACGTCGCTGTGAAGGCGGGTGTGCCCATCATCCCCGTCGGCATCGGCGGAAGCGAGCGGGTGATGCCGAAAGGCTCGAAGATGATCCACCCGCGCAAGTGCGTCATGATCATCGGCGACGCGATCATTGCCGAGCGCGATTCGGAGGGACGTGTCCCGCGGTCCGCAGTCAAGGACGTGACGGAGCGTCTGTCCGTTGCGCTGCAGGAGCTCTTCGACCGTTCGCAGGAGTTGGCAGGCGCGAAGGACTGAATGTGTAGCGTCCCGGCGGACGCGGTCTCAGTCGAGGAATCCGGCGATCAGGGTGACCAGGCGGGAGGGGTCCTCCGCGCCGCACAGTTCCCTCGCGCTGTGCATCGACAGTTGCGGCACCCCCACGTCGATGCAGTCGATGCCCAGGCGCGTTGCCGTGATCGGTCCGATGGTCGAGCCGCACGGCATGTTGTTGCGTGTCACGAACGTCTGAAGGGGCACCCCGTGGTCGTCGGCGACGGTGCGGATGAGAGCCGCGCCCCGCGCACTGGTCGCGTAACGCTGGTTGCCGTTGAGTTTCAACGCAGGTCCGCGGTTGATGACCGGGGCGTGTCGGGGCTCGTGCCGCTCCTGGTAGTTGGGGTGCACCGCGTGCGCGTTGTCCGCCGAGAGACAGAAGCTGCGTGCGAACGCGTCGTGACGTGCCGCTGCACCGAGACCGTCTGCTTCGCCCAGAGCGGTCAGGACGGACTCGAGCAACGGTCCGGAGGCGCCTGTCGCGCTGTCGGACCCGACCTCCTCATGGTCGTTCAGCACCATGACCGCGGTGTGCCGCCCGGGCTCGTGCGCCGCGAGTGCGGTGGTGGCTGCCCAGCACGACAGCTGGTTGTCGAGGCGTCCGCTTGCGATGAGACTGCCGTCGGACCCGAGAAGTGACGCCGGGGTGACATCGAAGAGGTGGGCGTCGAACGCCACGATGTCAGCGACACCGGTAGCCGCGGTCAGCCAATCACGGAAGTTCACGGTTGTTGTGGCCCACACGGGCATCATGTGCGACTGACGGTCCAGCTGCACGCCGCGATCGTTGACATCGCGGTCGAGATGCACTGCAAGCTGCGGCACTCGCGCGAGCGGCGACCTGTCGCAGAAATCAGTGATGCGTCCGTCCTTCGAGACGACCCGCCCCGCAATGCCCAGGTCACGGTCGAGCCAGGAGTTCAGGAGCACCCCGCCGTAGATCTCGACACTGAGCTGCGACCATCCCGCAGCGGACATGTCGGGGTTCGGGTGGATGCGGAGGTTGGGGCTGTCCGTGTGCCCGCCGACCACGCGGAAGTCCGCTCCGGCGGTCCGTGACCACGCCGCAATGGATCCGTCGCGGATGACGTATCCCTTCGCCGGGAGCTCCGCGCCGAGCCTGTCCACCGCAGTGAACCCGGCGGTGCCAAGAGACTCTGCTGCGCGTCGCACGACATGGAACGGTGTCGGACAGGCATCCAGCCATTGCAGCAACGAGGTGTTGTCAGCCATGGAACAACCCTACGGGCAGGCCGGTGCCGCGGAGGTGGCCGGTCTCGTTCACGCTGAGGATGCTCCGGTGGCCCTTGCTCGACGCTGCCACGCGGTGGATGGAGGTGTAGTTCGGGTAGAAGAACTGCCTGTCCACGAGTCCGAGGACATGGGACAGGAACTCGTTGATGACGCCCCCGTGGCAGGTGACCAGCACGCGGTCCCCGGGGTGGTCCGTGATGATCGCGTTCAGAGATGTGATCACGCGGTCGTGGAACTGCGCCTGGTCCTCGTCCGAGTTCCAACCGCCGTCCATCATCTCCTTCCACCGGGGATCGTTCGCCGCCTTCAGTTCCTCGACGGGTATGTACTCGTTCGAGTGCTGGTCGAACTCGGCGACACCGGGAACAACGTGGACCGGCAGCGACTTCATCTGCGCGAGCGGCTCAGCGGTCTGCATGGCCCGCTTCATCGGAGAGGAGTAGATCGCGTCGAGGTGCTCGAGGTTCATGTAGTCGGCGAAGTGCCGTGCCTGGGCGAGACCGGCCTCGGAGAGTTCCGGGTCCGCGGGTCCGTCGACGTTCTCCCGTCTGACGGGGAGGGCATGTCTCACGAGAATCAATTCCACAGTGATTAGATAATCATGTGGCATCCCCTGGACACGGCATCCATCGTGACGAGACCGGGCCAATCGACGCACCAGTCGTCGTCCTGATCCATGGTTCGCTCGATCGATCCGCCGGGATGGCCAGACTGGCACGACAGTTGCACCATCGGTTCAGGGTTGTTCGCTACGACCGCAGGGGATACGCACGTTCTTATCCGCACCAGGGCCCGTTCACGGTCGCCGACCAGGTCGAGGACCTGAAGGTGTTGCTCGACGGTCGTCGCGCCGTCCTGGTCGGTCACAGCTACGGGGGCAACGTGGCCCTGGCCGCGAGTGTTGCCCTCGTCGGTCAGGTGCCGGCCGTCTCCGTGTTCGAGACCCCGTTGAGTTGGATGCCGTGGTGGCCCGGGACCACCGCGGGTGGCGCGAGCGTCGCGGCGTCGCCGGAAGACGCCGCCGAGACTTTCATGAAGCGCCTCATCGGTTCCGATGCGTGGGACGCGCTCCCTGAACGGACGCGTCACGAGCGCCGGCGTGAGGGGCAGGCGCTCCAGGGCGAATTGTCGGCGCTTCGGGACGGCCCGCCCTGGTCAGCAGGCGACATCACCGTGCCGGTTCTGTGCGGTCACGGGTCTCTCGGTTCGCCGCACCACAGGGAGGGCATGACGTGGCTCTCGACGGAGATCGCAAAGGGAGAACTGGTCTGCATCGACGGCGCCGGTCACGGCGCCCCGAACTCACACGCAGAGGAGTTCGCGCGGAGGCTGGTCCTGCCTCACTTCGAGACGACGGACGGAATCTCCACGGCCTGACCGAAGAAGGTGCACTCGGTGGCGGTGACGCCCGCATTCGCCTTCACCTTGTTCGCGCAGTCGACGATGTTCGAACGCTGCGAATACGACGCGAGTCCGATGGCCAGCAACGCCACGATCGTGACGACCCGGACGACCATGTTCTTCACCAGCCGGATGGCCAGCAGGGCGATGACCACCGTTCCGACCGACACGCCGGATGCGATGTTCTTTGCGGTGTCGACATTGAGGGCGGCTGATAACTGGCTCATGCCCGCAATTTAGACCGCCCCATGCCCGTAGCCTTGACACCATGTCTGGAGCGCCCTTCTCCGTCGCCGTGCTCATCGGTGGGGATTCGTCGCGCATGGGCACGGACAAGGCCACTTTCGAGGTCGATGGCGTCGCCATGGCGAACAGGGTGGCGGCAGCCGCGGTCGATGCCGGTGCGAACGAGATCCTGATGATCGGGGGCACACAGGCCAGGGCCAAGAAGCTGACGGGCACGTGGAAGAAGGATGCATTCCCGGGCGAGGGTCCCCTCGGCGGCGTCATCACCGCGCTCAAGTCCGCCGAGAACGATGCGGTGGTGGTTCTGTCGTGTGACATGCCCTTCATCACCGCCGCCGTCATCAGCAGCCTGGTGAACGGTCTTTCCGATGCACAGGCGACCGTCGGTCGTACCGACCGTTTGAACTGGCTCTGCGCCGCATGGTCGAAGGAAGAGTGCCTGAGGCCGTTGCAGGGCGTGTGGAAGCGCAACGAACGCGCGGTTCACCGTGCCGCCGTCCTGCTCGACGTCATGGAGGTGCCGGTCCCGGCGGTTGCGGTGCGCAACATCAACACGCTCGCCGACCTGGAACCCCCGACGGAGGATCAATAGCGTGCGCCGGCAGAGCGGGAGCGGTTCACAGGGCTCGTCCCCGTCCACGCCACACGACTGGATCGACAACGACAGCGCGCTCAGGTCGTTCGTTGAGTTAGCGCTCGGCCATGACGAGTACTTCATCGACACCGAGTTCCACCGCGAGAAGACGTACTTCCCGCGTCTCGCCCTCGTGCAGATCGGTGTGGGCGAGCGCATCGCACTTATCGACCCGCTGACGGTCGACACGTCGTTGCTGCGACCCCTTTTCGAGAGCAATGCCCTCGCCGTGTTCCACGCGGCCCAGCAGGATCTCGATGTCATGACCCAGTCAATGGGTTTCGTGCCGTCGCGGATCTATGACACGCAGCTGGCTGCCGGGTTCATCGGCTACTCGAGTCCGTCGCTGGTGAACCTCGCAGCGTCGCTTCTCAGGGTCACCGTTCCGAAGGGGGACCGTCTCACGGACTGGTTGCGGCGGCCGCTGACCAACGACCAACGCAATTACGCGGCATCGGATGTCGTCCATCTTCCCGAACTCATGAGATTGATCAACGAGGATCTCGATCGGCGCGGTCGGACACAGTGGTGCGCCGAGGCGTGCGAGGAACTCCGCACACGCCCGGTCGGTCCCACCGACCCCGATGACGCGTGGCTGAGGGTGAAGGACATCCGCACCGTGAAGGGCAAGTCGAGGTGGGTGGCGCAGTCCGTCGCGCACTGGCGGGAGGAGCGGGCGATGCACCTCGACATCCCGCCGCGTCACGTCATGTCGGACATCGCACTGCTGAGCGTCGCGCA
>JBEGQK010000184.1:0-3209 GCA_041180985.1 Actinomycetota bacterium | reverse complement strand
ACACCTTCCGTTCGTACGCGAACAAGGAGATCGCGCCGCGCGCCGAGCACGTGCACCGGCACAATGCCGACGTCCCGGAAGAGGTCATCTCCGGTCTCGCCGAGATCGGCGCGTTCGGTCTCAGCGTTCCCGCCGAGTACGGCGGATACAGCGAGGGCGGCGAGGGCGAGTACATGGCGTCGGTCATCGCCACCGAGGAACTGTCGCGTGGCTCGCTCGGCATCGGCGGTTCGCTGATCACCCGCCCGGAGATCCTCACGCGCGCGCTCGTCAAAGGTGGCACCGAGGAGCAGAAGCACGAGTGGCTGCCGAAGCTGGCGACCGCCGAGGTGCTCTCCGCCGTCGCCGTCACCGAGCCCGACTACGGCAGCGACGTGGCCGGACTGAAGACCACCGCCGTCGAGGCGCCAGGCCCGAACGGCGAGGCCGGCTGGTTGATCAACGGTGTCAAGACGTGGTGCACCTTCGGTGCTCGCGCGAACGTGCTCATGCTGCTCGCGCGCACCGACCCTGATCGTTCGAAGACGCATCGCGGCCTCAGCCTGTTCATCGTGCCGAAGCCGGTGGGCGACGCTCACGGCTTCATGTTCACGCAGGACGGCGGCGGGAAGATGGAAGGCCGCCCGATCGACACCATCGGTTACCGCGGCATGCACAGCTACGAGATCGCGATCGAGAACTGGTGGGTCCCCGAGACCAACCTGATCGGCGGCCGCGAGGGGCTCGGGCGCGGTTTCTACCTGCAGATGGAGGGCTTCGAGAACGGCCGCCTGCAGACCGCGGCACGCGCCGTCGGCCTGATGCAGGCCGCGTACGAGGCCGCACTCGACTACGCGCAGAACCGCAACGTGTTCGGCCAGAACATCGTGGAGTACGAGCTCACCAAGGTGAAGCTCGCGCGCATGGCCGTCATCATCCAGTCGTCGCGCCAGTTCGCGTACGCCGTCGCGCGCCTCATGGGCAAGGGCGAGGGCGCCATGGAGGCGAGCATGGTGAAGGCATACGTGTGCAAGGCAGCCGAGTGGGTCACCCGCGAGGCGCTGCAGATCCACGGTGGCTACGGCTACGCCGAGGAGTACAGCGTGAGCCGTCTCTACGTCGACGCGCGCGTCCTCTCGATCTTCGAGGGCGCCGACGAGACGCTGTGCCTCAAGGTCATCGCACGCCGCATGTGCGACACCGTCGCGAAGTAACCGGCAGAGGCTGCGCCGTGAGGCGCGTCAGTCCGTGAACATCGCAACGACATCCGCGAGCGAGCGGATGCGCATGCCGTCGAACAGGTGCTCCGCGTCGTCGAACGGGTCGAACAGGACGGGCGTGAGACCGGCAGCCGTCGAACCCTGCACGTCCATCGTGACGTTGTCGCCCACGTAGGCGATGCGCGAACGCTCGATGCCATCGAAGTGCGGCAGTGCGAACTCGAAGATCGCCGGGTCGGGCTTCGCGACACGCACGATGTCGCTGTCCACCACGCACAGCACGCTCGGGTGCTCACCGTCGCCCACCTGGCACAGACCACTGCGCTGCAGCACCGTCTCCACCTGGCCGCTCGCGTTGCTGACGATTCCGATCGGCACACCGAGCCTGTTGAGCTCGGCGAGACCGTCGCGCGAACCTGCGATCGGCGCGCGCCAGATGTGCGCGTTGCGCACCCGGGCCAGCACGTACGCCGCCTCGGACCTGTTCTCCTCCGGCACACCGACTGCCTCCACGAAGGCCGCGTTGAAGTCGGACCAGTCGTGCTCGGGCGACGCGTTCGCGCTCTTCACCGCCATTGCCGAGTAGTGGGCACGGAAGTACAGGTCGTGATCCCGGCTGGCGCCGTAGTACGCGAGCGTCGGAACGAGCACCGCGGGGTCCGGGAACATCAGGACCCCACCGACATCGAACAGCACTGCGTCGAACGGTCTCGTCATCGGGTTCCACCCTATGTGACGGCTTTCCGACCTCTATTGGTGACCCCGCCTTTCTCGGGGCCGTGGCGCAGCCCCTACGCTTTCCCCGTGCGTTCAGCAAGAGACTTCTTCAAGCCCCTCGCCGCCGGTGCCCCCGAGCCCGTCCGCGAGATCCCCTTCCGGCCGAGCCGCGTCATCCACTTCTTCCCTCCCCACAACGAGAAGATGGTCGCGAAACTCCCCGAGACGATCCCCACCGTCGACATCATCCTCGGCAACCTCGAGGACGCCATCCCGATGGCCGACAAGGAGGCAGCGCGCGCCGGCCTGGTGAAGGTGGCGAACGAGCTCGACTTCGGCACCACACAGCTGTGGACGCGCGTCAACAGTCTCGACTCCCCGTGGTTCCTGGACGACATGATCGAGATCGTCACGAAGGCCGGCGACAAGTTCGACGTCATCATGATCCCGAAGGTCGAGGGCCCGGAGGACATCCACTACGTCGACCGTCTGCTCGCCCAGCTCGAGGCACGTGCGGGCCTGAAGAAGCCGATCCTGCTCCACGCGATCCTCGAGACCGCCCGCGGAGTTGCGAACGTCGAGGAGATCTGCGGCGCGTCACCGCGCATGCAGGGCATCTCGCTCGGACCGGCCGACCTCGCCGCCAACCGCCGCATGAAGACCACGCGCGTCGGCGGCGGTCACCCCGACTACGTCGTGCGCCAGGACCCGACCGGCGACGACTACCAGGGCGAGCGCGCCACGTACCAGCAGGACCTCTGGCACTACACGATGGCCCGCATGGTCGACGCCTGCGTGATGCACGGCGTGCTCCCCTTCTACGGGCCGTTCGGCGACATCAAGGACGTCGTGGCGTGCGAGGACCAGTTCCGCAACGCGTACCTCCTCGGTTGCGTCGGTGCATGGAGCCTGCACCCGGTGCAGATTGACATCGCGAAGAAGGTGTTCAGCCCGCGCCCGCAGGACGTGGCACAGGCACAGCGCGTCATCGACGCGATGGGCGACGGCACCGGCGCCATCATGCTCGACGGCAAGATGGAGGACGACGCCAGCGTGAAGCAGTGCAAGGTCGTCGTCGAGCTTGCGCGCCAGCTGGCCGCACGCGACCCCGAACTCAAGGCCGCATACGGCTTCTGAACCGCACCGATTCACCACGACACCCACACGAGGTATTGCCATGAGCGCACTCCGTCCCCGCCGTTCCGTCCTCTACATGCCCGCCGCCAACGAGCGCGCGCTCGAGAAGGCGAAGGGCATCCCCGCCGATGCCATCATCTTCGACCTGGAGGACGC
>JBEGQK010000183.1:0-3844 GCA_041180985.1 Actinomycetota bacterium | reverse complement strand
AACGCGGTGCGCGAGGGCTCCGCACCGAGACGGTTCATTGTCAGGTGGTAGATCTCCGGGTTGGGCTTGCGCATCGCCACCTCGTGGCTGTCGACGATGGTGTCGAACACGTCCTCGAAGTCCATGAGCGGCCACCACATCTCGCGGAACTCGCGGACGTTGTTGGTGAGGATGCCGATGCGGAACCCGTTCTCCTTCAAGTCGTGGACGAACCGGACCATCGGTGCGCTGAGTGCGAAGTTGAAAGCGCCGGCCTGACCGGACGCGGGGGCGGGCGGTGCGACGGTCGCCACGATGCCGGCATCATCGAGCATCTTCTTCGTGATGGCGCGGCACTCGGCGAGTGTGATCTCGCCTCGTTCGACGCGGTGCCACTGGTGGTCCGTGTCGAGATGGTGCGGTCCCATCACGATCTCGGCCACCACCTTCGGGTCGTGGTCGGGGTAACGGCGCGTGAAATCTCGCGGTCCACCGTTCGCCATGATGACTCCGCCGAGGTCGAAGATGACCGTGTCCACTGCCCGATTGGATGACATTTGGATGATTCTTGCGTGTTCCCCGCCCGGGTGACGAGCCGTCGCCCACGGGGCCACGGGTAGGATGGGAAACCGCATGTCTTTCCTCGACAAAGTCCTCCGCGCCGGCGACGGCAAGCGTGTCAAGGCACTCCAGGGTCTCGTTCCCGACGTGAACGCCCTGGAGGCGTCGTACAAGGCGTTGTCCGACGACGCGCTGCGGGCAAAGACAGGGGAGTTCCGCCAGAAGCTGGCCAACGGTGCCGACCTCGACGACATCCTGATCGAGGCTTTCGCCACCATGCGCGAGGCCGCCACGAGGGTCATCGGCCAGCGCCACTTCGACGTGCAGATCATGGGTGGTGCGGCACTCCACTTCGGGTGGGTCGCGGAAATGAAGACGGGCGAGGGCAAGACGCTCGTGTCCACGTTGCCGGCCTACCTGAACGGGCTCGGCGGCAAGGGCGTCCACGTCATCACGGTGAACGATTACCTCGCGCGCTTCCATGCCGAGTGGATGGGACGCATCCACCGATTCATGGGCCTCGAGGTCGGCCTGATCATCCCCGGCCACAGGGAGACGCCGGCCGAGAAGCGCCGCGAGTACGCCGCGGACATCACGTACGGCACGAACAACGAGTTCGGTTTCGATTACCTGCGCGACAACATGGCGGGCACCCTCGCCGACAAGGTGCAGCGTGGCCACAACTTCGCCATCGTCGACGAGGTCGACTCCATCCTCATCGACGAGGCGCGCACGCCGCTCATCATCTCGGGCCGCATCGCGGACGCCGCGCAGATGTACTACAAGTTCGCGTCGATCGTGCGCAGCCTCCAGCGCGAAGTCGACTACGAGGTGGAGGAAGACAAGCGCATCGTCGTCCCCACCGAGACGGGAATCGAGAAGGTCGAGCAGGCGCTCGGGGTGGACAACCTCTACGACGCCGTGCAGCAGAACCTCGTCCACCAGCTGCAGGTCGCGCTGAAGGCGAAGGAGCTCTACCACCGCGACAAGGAGTACATCGTCCAGGCGGGCGAGGTGAAGATCGTCGACGAGTTCACCGGCCGCATCCTCGAGGGCAGGCGCTGGAGCGAGGGCATCCACCAGGCCGTCGAGGCGAAGGAGGGCGTGCGCATCAACGAGGAGAACCAGACCCTCGCCACGATCACGCTGCAGAACTACTTCCGCATGTACGACAAGCTCGCGGGCATGACGGGCACGGCCCAGACCGAGGCCGCCGAACTCGTGAACACCTACGGTCTCCAGGTGGTGCCGATCCCCACGAACCGGGCGGTGCAGCGACGCGACGAGGCGGACCTCATCTTCAAGACCGAGGACGCGAAGTTCCGTGCCGTGGTCGAGGACATCGTCGACCGCAACAAGAAGGGCCAGCCCGTTCTCGTCGGCACGATCAGCGTGGAGAAGAGCGAGCATCTCAGCCGCGAGCTCACGAAGCGCGGCGTGCGCCACGAGGTGCTGAACGCGAAGCAGCACACGCGCGAGGCCCAGATCGTCACGCAGGCAGGCCAGCTCGGTGCCGTCACCGTCGCCACGAACATGGCCGGCCGCGGCGTCGACATCCTTCTCGGCGGCAATCCCGAGGGACTCGCGCGCCAGCAGGTCATCAACGAAGGATTCGCCCCCGAGGTGCTGGCAGAGGACCACGACCTGCCCATGCCGCTCGAGCAGATGCCGGAGGAGTTCCGCGCCGACCGCACGGCCGCCCGGGCGCGTTACGCCGAGTTGCTCAAGATGTTCTCCGATGAGTGCAGGGCCGAGGGCGAGAAGGTCCGCGCGCTCGGGGGTCTGTACGTGCTCGGCACCGAGCGACACGAGAGCCGCCGCATCGACAACCAGCTGCGCGGCCGTTCCGGACGCCAGGGCGACCCGGGTGAGAGCCGCTTCTACCTGTCACTCGACGACGAGTTGATGCGGCTGTTCGCCACCGGGGCGCTGTCGTGGGTGATGGGGCGTGCCCTTCCCGACGACGAGGCGATCGAGGCGAAGATGGTCACCAAGGCGATCGAGCGCGCGCAGACCACGGTGGAGCAGCGCAACGCCGAGATCCGCAAGAACGTGCTGAAGTACGACGAGGTCATGAACGAGCAGCGCAAGGTGATTTACCAGCGCCGTGACCAGATCCTCGAGGGTCTCGACCTCAAGGTCGCCGCCATGGAGTACCTGGCGGATGCAGTCGACTCGCTGATCGCCACGTACTGCGTGTCGGAGGCGAGTGACGAGTGGGACGTCGACGGTCTGGTCCTCGAGCTGAAGACCTACTGGCCGGCGAACATCACCGAGTCGCAGTGCGCCGCGTGCCCCGACACCGACGCGATCTACGACCTCGTCATGGCCGATGCGAGCGCCCATTACGCGCGCCGCGAGGCCGAGCTCGGCGCGGACGTGATGCGCCAGATCGAGCGCCAGGTCATGCTCAGCATCATCGACCAGCGTTGGCGCGAGCACCTCGACGAGATGGACTACCTGCAGGAGGGCATCAACCTGCGCGCGATGGGCCAGAAGGACCCGCTCACCGAGTGGCAGCGCGAGGGTTACGAGATGTTCGGCCAGATGATGATGGGCATCGCGCAGGATTTCGTCCGTTACGTCATGCACGTGCAGGTCGTCACGGAGGAGCAGCCCGCCGTCCGGGTTCAGAACGTGCAGGAGTCCAGCAGCGACGACGTGCAGACCGACGGTTTCGTGCAGGCCGCACGGGCCGGCGGGGACATCGACCCGGCACTGATCGCCCAGTTGGAGAGCGCCAACGAGCAGGCGCAGAAGCCGGTCGTGAAGGACGCGAACGACTGGTCCAACACGCCGCGCAACGCCGCGTGCCCGTGCGGGTCCGGACGCAAGTACAAGCAGTGCCACGGCGCTTCCTGACAACAGGTACCGCAACATGAGGGATTTCACGAACGACATCAAGGAGGTGCGCCGTCGTCTCGACGAGGCGAAGGGCTACCTGCGCATCGACACGTCCCGCGTCCGCCTCGTGGAACTCGAGGCGGAGATCGGGCGGCCCGACCTGTGGGACGACCAGGAGAACGCGAAGCGCGTGAACACCGAGTATGCGAACGCGAAATCAGACGTGGACCAGTACGACCGGTTGACGTCGGAAATCGACGACCTCGAGGTCCTCTCGGAGATGGCCCGCGAGGAGGGCGACGAGTCGCAGGAGCCGGAGATCGAGGCGGGGATTGCCTCCATCGGGCGCGAACTGGGCACGCTCGAGCTGCGCAGCCTGTTCACGGGCGATCACGACGCGAACGACGTGATCGTGCAGATCAACGCGAAGGACGGCGGTGTCGACGCCCAGGACTGGGCG
>JBEGQK010000182.1:0-3436 GCA_041180985.1 Actinomycetota bacterium | reverse complement strand
ACGGGCGTACAGGTCGATGCCGGCGTCGCCCTCGTGCGCGTACGCGGGCAACGGCAGGCCGTCGTCGAGTCGCTTCACCTGGATGTCGATCACGACCACAAACTACGGGGCGCACACGGCTCTGCCCGAATCAACCACCCCAATTAGATTGGTCGAATGATCATTTGGATGGACCTCGAGATGACCGGTCTCGACCCGGCCACACAGGTGATCGTGGAGATCGCGACTCTCGTCACGGATGACGACCTGAACATCGTGGAGGAGGGCCCCGACCTGGTCATCTTCCAGCCTGACGAGGCCCTCGCCGCCATGGACGATTTCGTCACCAACATGCACACCGTGTCCGGGCTCCTGCCGGAGATCAAGGCATCCACCATCAGCCATGACGAGGCCATGCGACTGACGCTCGAGTTCATCAAGAAGCACAGCCCGGAACCGGGGAAGATCCCGCTGGCCGGCAACTCGATCGGCACGGACCGCCGCTTCCTCGCCAAGTACATGCCCGAGATCGAGGACTGGCTGCACTACCGCTGCATCGATGTGTCCAGCGTGAAGGAACTCGTGAAGCGCTGGTACCCGGGCCTCGAGCACGCGCGACCCGGCAAGGGCGGCACGCACCGTGCGATGGACGACATCCGCGAGAGCGTCGCCGAACTGCGCTTCTACCGTGAGAAGGCGTTCCGCGAGCCGAAGCCGAAGGACGCGAAGTGAGCGAGGTCCCCCGGCCGGTGAAGTCCGAGCAACTGCAGGCCACCGACGAGATCACGGAGGTCGCACCGGGCATCTTCCGCACGCAGTTGCCGGCGAACATCACCGGTCTCGGCCACGTGAACATGTACGTGATGGAGGACGAACGCGGCGTGGCGGTCGTCGATCCCGGCATGCCCACCAAGGAATCCTGGGCCGCGGTCAACGAGCGTCTTCGGCAGCTCGGCATCCCGATGCGCCGCGTGCACTCCGTCATCGTCACGCACAGCCACCCCGACCACTACGGCGGTGCAGAGCGCATCCGCAGCGAGTCAGGCGCCGATGTCATCACGCACCGCCTGTTCCGCACGTTCTACAACCCCGCCGAACCGCCGGACCTCTCTGTGGAGGAAGCCGCCACGTTCATGCGCAGCCCGTTCGACCCGCCCCCGTGGGGTGGCGAACCCATGAAGATGGAGTTCAGCCGGCGCCTCCGGTTCGCGGCCGCGAAGCGCTTCCCGCGACTTCTCCGCGTGCCCACGCCGACCGTGCGCCTGTCAGAGGTGGACCGCGTCTCCTTCGCGCGCCGCGAGTGGATCCCCGTGCACACACCGGGCCACACGGCCGACCATCTCTGCCTGTTCGACGCGGAGACGGGCACTTTGCTGAGCGGTGACCACGTTCTGCCCACCATCACCCCGCACATCAGCGGTATCACGGCGCACGGCGACCCGCTCACGCTCTTCTTCGACTCGCTCGACAAGATCGGGGCGTTCGCATCGGACGTGAAGGTCTCGCTCCCCGCCCACGGCACCCCGTTCACCAACACCGGTGAGCGGGTGCAGCAGATCAAGGACCATCATCACGAGCGTCTGCAGAAGATCCGCGACATCAGCGTCGACTACGACCGCCCCGCGACAGTGAACGAGTTCGCCCAGCATCTGTTCTCGCCGCGTGCCCAGGGGTCGATGGCCGACAGCGAGGCATACGCCCATCTCGAGCACCTGCGGATACTCGGCGAGTTCGAGCAGCGCGACAACGACGGCGTGTTCGAGTACGTGATCAGGCACTGACAGCGGTCAGGCCGGCAACGGACCCACCCACGCGGCGGCGTGCACGGCGTCACCCACGGTCATCTGCAACGCGACACCGTCGCCGACAACCGTGCTGCGCGACAACGACTGACCTGGCTCCACCTGGATGACGTGCTCGACCACGGCCCGGATGTCGTTGCGTCCCCTCACGTCCGACACCATGTGCTCCTCGAGCACCTCCCAGTACGCGGCGTTGTTCATGTGACCCACTGCGTCGAAGTCACTGAAGCGCAACGGCCACGACGACTCTGTTGACGAGGCCGCATCAAACTCCTTCGGCTTCAGCAACAGACGCGCACCGATAGACCTGCTGTCGGCGGATCGCGTGAGGACGCCAATGATGTCATCGGGCACCCGGCTCGGCTGAAGTGTCGCCTCGTCCACGTGCACCCACAGGGCCGCCGCATCCACCAGCACCTCGCCGTCGACCGACGCGATGCGCGTGCGCCGCTCCGCCCAGTGGGAACCGACGCCACCGCACCACGTGGTGAGGTCCACTTCCTGCAGGTACACGGGGAACGTGCGCACGTCGATCACGGTGCGGCGCACCACCCACCAGTGCGGGTCGCTCCAGTCGGCGTCCCGGCCGTCGTCGTTGGCCACGTCCTGCAGGTAGCGGGCAATGGCATCAAGGCGCAGGCGCCCGTTCGGGGTGGCGTCTCCCAGCCGTACGCGGCGCCTGGCGGTGAAGGACCGGCCCGCCCCCGTGGGTTCGACCATCTCGAACGTGCGGGCGGCGGAACCGAAGGACATCGCCGAAACCCTACTCCCACAAGGGATTTCGCCCCCGTTGGCTCCCCCGGGGGACCAGTGCGGGCCGGTGGCGAAATAAACCGCTTGACCCGCCACGCGGGCGTGTGATTGCCTATCGGGGTCATGCGTACGAACTTTGCGACCGCAACTGCACAGACCACGGTTCCCACCGTGGCTTTTGCTGTGCCGGCACGCATGGCAGCCACGTCGTATGCAATGTGGTTTAAGTCGGCCAAGCACGCGAATAAGCGTTCCACCCGGCCGCCTCGCGAGGTTTCGCACTAAACAGCGAAACAAGCACTCAGAGGCCGCCGGGTTCAGCACCCAGGCGGCCTTTTTTGTTGCCCGGATTCCGCCCCAGCCCGATGGTCTCACCCAGTCACTTCCAGAAAGGAACAGAAAACATGTACACAGCAGTCAACAAGGACATGGGAGGCGCAAGCCTCTTCGACCAGCCGATCACCCTGTCGGCCAAGCGTTGCTCCGACGGCAACGGCACCCTCAGCTACCTGTTCTTCTCCGAGGAATGGGTCGATGTGCAGCGCGCAAAGGCGATCTGCTCCAAGTGCTCCAGCCGCGACGAGTGCCTCTCGGGTGCGCTCGAGCGCGAGGAGCCGTGGGGCGTCTGGGGCGGTGAGCAACTGGAGATGGGCCGCATCATCGCCGGACGCAAGCCCCGGGGCAGACCGCCGGTCAAGGCACGACAGGTCACACAGATCGACGAGGTACCGGTACCGGCGCACCTCGTAGCCTGAGTGCATGGAAAGGACTCGCTCGCGCCGTGCGGCTGCGACGGTCCTCATTGCGCTGATTGTTGGCGTCGTCGGGGGATGGGCCCTGAGCCGGTCCTCCGACGACGTCGACGCCAAACTCACGAACCCGGGCGTGGTGCAGGACCCCAC
>JBEGQK010000181.1:0-5218 GCA_041180985.1 Actinomycetota bacterium | reverse complement strand
CGGAAGGAGTGCTCGTGGCCGTGGATGCCGTGCTCGGCATGCCACTGCGGGTGGACGACGACGATGCTGCGCATCAGACGGCGGCAACGCCACCCGCGGCGGAGGGAAGAAGAACCGTGACACCGCGCGCGCCCGGCAGGCGCCTGCCTTCCGCGGTGATGCGCACCGTTCGCTCCGTTGCGCACGCACCGAACGACCACGACTGCGTGCGGGCAGTGAACTGCGCATCCACCGGGAAGCCGGAGAGGTTGCCGTGTGCGATCAGCACGGCACCCTGAGCCTTCACGCGCGATGCCACCTTGCGCACGTCAGCCGCGGGGCACACGGGGTCTCGCACGACGATGATGTCGATGCCCTCGGTGAGCGCACCGATCACGCGGCCCCACGACGATGAACGGTCGGTGTCGATGCACACGACGCGTTGCAGCGCGACACCGTGCTCGTGCGCGGCGCGCAGGCCGGCATGCGGCATGTCGACGAACGCGCACCACGCACCGTCGGCAGTGGCGGCGGCGATCAATGCGTAGACGAGTGATGCAGAGGCATCACCTGTGACGCCGTAGAAACGACCGCGCTCCAGACCGCGCAGCGGCAGGACGGGCGCAAGCGGCGCGGCGACGGGCAGCGCGCGGTGCTCGCCGGTGCGCGCGAGAAGATCTGCTGCTGTCTCGAACCCGGTGGGCAGTGCCATGCCGGCATCGTACCGAACATATGTTCGGTGGTTTCCGGTCGACCCCGGGTGGGGTCACGGAATCAGAGGAAGAGGATGGTCAGCCCTGCTTGGCCAGCCAGCGCTCGCGGCCGAGGCGACTGCGCTCCCACAGGTGGGCAGGCACGCGCGGGTCGAGGCCGGAGGCTGCGTCACCCGCAGGTGCGGCAGCTGCCGCGGGCTCTGCGGCGGCGGGGACCTGGGCCATCAGTTCCTCCACTGACGGCGGCTCCATGCCGGGCTTCCAGTACTGGTAGAGATCGCGCACGATGCCGTCGAGGCCCGCTTGCGAGGCACCACCCGAGAGAGTCGCGGTCACGATGTTGCCGTACACGTGGACGCTCGCCACCTGGCCCGACTCGAAGAGACGGCGCGCCAGCACGGCGGCCGGACGCGGCCCCTTGGCCTCGCTTGCGCTCGCAAAAGACTCGTGGCCCTGGCCCGTCAGTGACCGGTTGGTCTCGAAGCGCACCACGGTGGATGCGACGCCTGGCCTCTGTTCGACTGCAACGGGTTGACCCATGCACGCGAGGCTAGTCGCAGGCCCCTCGCCTCGCCCATTATTCGGCCCCGCAGGTACGGTACGGGGAACGAAAATCTGACCGGTCACCCCCGGCCGGTCCCAGGGGAATTCGGAGACTCACATGGCTGACATCACTCTTGAACAGTTCGAGAAGGAAGCACTCGCATGGCTCGAGGCGAACGCCGAGCGTCGCCCCGTGGAGAAGGCATTCGTCTGGGGCGAGGGCGCCGACAACTTCTACCGCGAGAAGGACCGCGCGGAGGAGGCAAAGAACGCAGAGGCCGCCAAGGTGTGGCGCCAGAAGAAGTTCGACGCCGGCTACGGCTGGATCAGCGGGCCGAAGGAACTCGGCGGTCGCGAACTGCCCGGCAACTACGACCGCGCGTTCAATCAGCTCGAGTCCATGTTCCGCGTGGCCGACCAGAGCGCATTCTCGATCAGCCTCGGCATGGTCACACCGACCATCTACGCACACGGCTCGCAGGCAGCGAAGGACGCCTATGTGAAAAGGCTGTGGCGCGGCGAGATGATCGCGTGCCAGCTGTTCTCCGAGCCGGGTGCCGGTTCCGACCTCGCCTCGCTCACCACGAAGGCCGAGAAGGACGGCGACGAGTGGGTCATCACCGGCCAGAAGGTGTGGACCACCGGTGCGCACTACTCCGACATCGGCGAGATCATCGCCCGCACCGACTGGGACCTGCCGAAGCACAAGGGTCTCACCGGCTTCATCGTGAACATGAAGGACCCGAAGGTCGACATCCGCCCGCTGAAGCAGATGACCGGCGGCGCGTCGTTCAACGAGATCTTCTTCAACGAGGTGCGCGTGCGCGACGACCACCGCCTCGGTGACGTGAACAACGGCTGGAACGTGGCACTCACCACGCTCATGAACGAGCGCGCCTCCATCGGCGCCAGCAACTCGGGCGACTCGAACCTGCTGACCCGCGTCACCGCGATGGTCAAGCACTACGGCCTCGACTCCGACCCGTTGGTGCGCATCCAGCTCGCCGACCTCATCATGAGCTACCGCGTGGCGGCCATGAACTCGGGCCGTGCGGCGGCCAAGATCAAGCGCGGCCAGCTGCCCGGACCGGAGATGTCCATCACCAAGATGGCGCTCGTGAACAACCAGGCGAAGCTCGTGAAGTTCCTCTCCCACACCCTCGGGCCGAAGCTCATCGCGGACAGCGGCGAGTGGGGCACCTACGCGTGGGCGAACTTCGTGCTCGGCACGCCGGGCCTGCGCATCGCGGGCGGCTCGGACGAGGTCATGCGCAACATCACCGGTGAGCGCGTGCTCGGTCTGCCGAAGGACCTCGGCATCGACTCCGTGTCACCGTTCCGCGACATCAAGGTCTCGAAGTAACGCCCGCCTCGGTCAGAGGCCGAGGTTCCAGCTGGTGCGGTGGTACACCGTGACCCCGTGCGTCCTGATTGCATCCGTGTGCACGGCCGCGCCGTAGCCCTTGTTGCCCTCCCAGCCGTACTGGGGGTGCTCAACGTGCAGGCGCGTCATCAATGCGTCGCGTTCCACCTTCGCGATGACGCTCGCGGCGGCGACTGACGCGCAGTCCTGGTCGGCCTTGATGCGCATGATGATGCGCGGGCCGTCGGGTTCCTCCACCAGGAACGGCGTGTTCCCGTCGATGATCAGCACGTCGGGCGTGACACCGAGTGCCGCGAGCGCACGCGACGCCGCAAGCCCAAGGGCGCTCACGATCCCGATGCGGTCGATGTCCTCCGCGGTCGCCGAGCCGGTCGCGTGCGCGAGGGCCCACCCGCGCACCAACGGTTCCATCGCCTCGCGACGCTTCGGGGTGAGCAGTTTCGAATCGGCGAGACCTTCCGGGAACGACGTGTGCGACGCGTCGATCGCGACCGCGCCGATGGTGACCGGCCCGGCAATCGCACCGCGACCGACCTCGTCGATTCCCGCGACGATGCGCGCACCGGCGGCGAACAATTGTCGCTCCACGTCGAGAGTGGGCACGGGACGGGGCACCCACCGAATCTAGGCTCGGTCCCATGACGAAGCGGGCACCGGTGACTGTCGGGAACTACGGCTACACCGCGCAGGACGCACGCAAGACCGTGGGCTGCATCGCCGATCTCTGGAAGGAACACGTGCACGAGTCGTCCGTTCCCGACGGCTGGCTGGCCGGGGCCCGGGGGTTCGTCGCCGAGATGGCATCCCTCGCAGGCGTGACCCTGCCGTCCCTCGACAATCTCGACACTGCGTTCGCCGCGCTCGACGCATCGGTCAACGCCAAGTACGACAGCCTCACCGACGTGCAGGTCGAGTCGATACTCGCCGCCATGTGGCGCTTCTACCCCACCATGCGCCTCCTTGACCATGAGCACACCGGCACCGTGGCACACATGCATGCGTCGAAGGGACTGCCGAAGAAGCCCATCGATTCCGCGGTGATCGGTTGGAAGGGCGTCGAGGGCGACGTCCAGTCGTCACGCGCACACCACGGGCGGCCGTGGCAGGCACTGTGCATCTGGTCCACCGACGCGATCGAGACATTGCGCGCGCAGGGGCACCCCATCGCACCGGGGTACGCCGGCGAGAACATCACCGTGGCCGGCATCCCCGCAGGTGCCTTCAGGCCCGGCGCGCAGTTCCGCGTGGGCAGCGTTCGCGGATTCCTCTCGAGCTATGCGTGGCCGTGCTCACAGAACAAGGACTGGTTCGCCGGCGGCGACTTCATGGCCATGTGCCACGAGAACGGTGACCTGAGCCGCGTCTACGCGATGGTGACGGCCACGGGGACGGTCTCCGTGGGCGACACGTTCGAGTTGTTCACCGACCGCTGAGGAGTCCCGCAAGATCGCCGAAACGCGCCGTTCGGTACGGCGTGACGCACGGCGATCCCTGTGCCCAGTGGACCACCGGGTCGTCACCGAGCTCCACGATCATCGATGCCGTGGTCGACTCGATCACCACACCGTCGTGCTCGGCGTGCATGCACACCGTCCACCCGTCCCCACCGCCGACGTGTGACGCGAGATGTTCCTTCAGCCGCGGGACGGAGGTCGCACCTTCCGCCAGCACCCCGCGCGATGCGTCGAGGCGCGGGTCGACGAGGAGGTGGACAGGCTGCTTCGGGTGCCGGTGCGCGGCATCGAACGCCGGGATGGTGGTGCGGTTCGAGATCGCCCACGTGTCCTCCACGCGCAACGACTCCACCGTGCGCGCGGAGGTCTCGACCACGTGTGCGCCCTCCCTGTCCGCCACGAGGAAGCTCGACCAGTACGGACGCGGTCGCTCGCCGTGGGACGTGTCATGGCCGCTGCCGCCCTGCCCGTGGCGGGCGATCATGTCCCTGATCATCAAGACGGCCTCGTCAGCGGTGCCGCAGCGCTCCAGAACTATGCGCACGATGTCCATGCCGATCAACGCATCAGGCACCCCGCGCGGGTCATCGGTCGTGTAGATCGTCTCGTTGCCGATTGCCACCCCGGCCTCGTTGACCCCGTGCTCTGCGCCCCAGCACCACGTGGGCACCGACATCACGCACGCGATCGTCGGGCCGTCGTGCGGTTCGATCTCGGTGTACGTGGTGCGCACCGGTCCCTCGTCGACGCGGGAGGGGTTCCACACGAAATCCTGGCGTTCCGTGGCGGGCCTGTCCGAGTTCTTCGCGAACAGTGTCACGCCGTCGAGTGTGTTCGCACGGAGTGCGACGAGGCAGTCACACATCGGCAGGCGCCGGCGCGGCGAGGAGCGTCTCGCCCGATGCGTCAGTGGTGTGCCAACCCGCGTTGTCCCCGCCCGCCGTGATGACCAACCCGGCCGGGCCGTCTGTCTCCCACAGGAGAGCCGGTCGCGCCCCGTGCCAACGGACGGCGTACGAGACCGTGCGGAACGGGTCGGCCGTGAGCCCGCGGCAGTCGAACGAGGCACCCCACCACGTCTCCGGGATGCCGTGCGGAACAACGGTGCAGACACCGCCGCTCGGGGACGCAGTCGCCAGCAACGA